>NZ_MOMD01000054.1:0-47831 GCF_001983015.1 Frankia sp. CcI156 | reverse complement strand
GCTTCCAGTAGACGCCTGTCGATTCCATCCCGACGATCGTCACCCGGCACTCGGTGAGCCAGTCCGCGAGTAGTCCGAGCGAGCCCCCGGTCGTGGTGAACGTCCGGACCTCGGTGACGGCTTTACCCGAACCGGTTTGGATGCGCACCGCCGCGGCGACCGTGTCCCGGTGCACGTCAAGGCCCGCGCACCGTGGGAATAACACCTGCATCTGCCAGCCCTCCATGGTCAGCAACCTGTAGGTGCTGTCCGGAGAGGCCCTGACCACAGGAAACTGAGGAACGCGCTCGTAGCAGCAGGAAAGAGTACCCCAGGACCTCCACCGCCATACTCTTGGACGGGCTCTGAGCACCAGAGAACGCCGACGTCGATCCGGACAGCATCGGAGATGCTGCACGGGACTCGGCGATACCGGGCCGAAACRGCCCACCGRCCAACATCAGGACCACAGGCGTCCCGCGGCCGGACTCAAATTCTCATACGAAAGGGTGGCGGCCACGCCGCCCTGGCTGCTCTTGTCGTACGCCAGCGGAAGGTCGTGCAGACCCTCATCGAGGGCTGGCAGACGTCCCGGGACCGAGTCCGGCTGCTGCGGGCCGCGGGGCGGCTGTCGGGGCTGGCCGGCTATATGGCGGTGAACCTCGGGGACTTCCCACTCGCGCGCGCCTACTGCGTGGAGGCGTTCACCCTTGCGGTGGCCGTCGAGGACAGCGATCTGGCGGCCTGGGTACGGGGCACCGAAAGCCTGTGCGCCTACTACGCCGGTGACTACCGGCTGGCGTTGGAACGGGCCCGAGAGGGGCAGATCCACGCCGCGGGCGGGCCGCAGGCGATCCGGCTGGCGATCAACGGCGAAGCCCGCGCCCTGGGCCAGCTCGGTGACCGCGACGGTGTGCGGGAAGCCGTCGGCCGCGCGTTCGACCTCGCCGAGGACGCCGAGCTACCCGAGGGCATGTCGCCGTGCATCTCCTTCGGCGCCTACAGCCTCGCGCGGATCGCGGCGAACGCCGCGACCGCCCACGTCGGCACCGGCGACACCGCCCTCGTCCAGAGCTACGCCCAGACCGCCAGCAGCATGCCGGGCGCCGACCGTTCCCGGTGGAGCGATGTCCTGATCACCCTCGATGTCGCCACCGCGCTGACGGCCGGCGCCGACCCCGACCCGGAACACAGCGCCGCGCTCGGCGTCGAGGCCCTCACCCGCGCCGGTGCCGCCCCGATCGAGTCGATCCGCCAACGCGGCCAGGAACTGGCCCGCCGCACCGCGCCCTGGCGGACCCTGCCCGCCGTCGCTGAACTCGCCGAGGTGACCCAGACGCTGCCCCGCGGCGCGTCACGGTGAGCGAGCACGATCCGGTCCACGACGACTGGGAACGCTTCCGAGTCCTACCCTCCATGACCGACCACTGGGATCGGCCCGGCTGGACCCCGGGCCGGAGCAGCTTCCACTGGTTCCTGACCTTCGACAGCGCCGCGCTACGCGACCTCGCCGCGACCTGCCAGCAGCAGCTGCACGACCTCGCCTGTCTCGACCCGGTACCCGCCGACGGGCTGCACCTCACCGTGCGCCGGCTCGCGTTCACCGACGAGATCGACCCCGCCACCCTCGCCGCGGTCACCCGCCGGGTCGCCGAACAGTGCGGTCACCAGCCGGCGTTCCGGCTGCGGGTCGGACCGCTGGCAGGATCGAACGGCGCGGTCCGCTTCACCGTCACCCCCTGGGAACCCTTGATCAGACTGCGGGACTCCCTGGACGACGTGTCCACCGCCTGCGGCCTGCCCGCCGTGAAACGGCGTTTCCGTCCGCACATCGGCATCGCCTACTGCAACCGCGACACGCCCGCGGAACCGATCATCCACCGGGTCGCGGGGCTGCGTGACCTGCCCCCCGCCGAGGTCTCCGTAGCCGATCTACGGTTGGTGCGGCTGTACCGCGAAGGCCGGACCTACCAGTGGGACACCGCGACCGTTGCCCCTCTGAGCGCCTGACACGTCTCGTCTGGTCGCCCGGGTCGGACGACGCGGCGGGGCTGCAACGAGGGTGCAGGCCGGTGGTTAGGGCCGGGTGAGGGCCAGCTGAGCGAGGCCGACCAGGACAGCAAAGATCTCGGCCAGATCTGCCGGCACCCGCTGGCTCGCATCCCCCGCAAGGAAGACCCGGACAATTCTGATCGCGGGCGGGGCTCGACGGTTCTCCCCAGCCCGGCGACGAGGTCTGCCCAGATCGGAGGAACTCCTCAAACCCGCGCAGGATGTCCACCCGGACTTGATTGGCTCTTGACGCTGCGTAGGAGGCGAGGTCCGCAGCAGGTGTACCCGCCGGTGTCTGCTGATTGAGGCTGCGCTGGAGCACACGGGTAGCGTGCGCGGCGCTGTCCAGGGCGTCCACGGCTTCGACGTGAACCTCATCCAGGAGGCCATGCAGCTCTGGGTCGTGGGCGAACGCGTCGAGGCGCAGCGTGCGGTAGGTGAGGAGGATCGCGCCCGGACAATCCGCGGGGCGTCGAGCATGAGCGTCCAGACGTTCAGGTGGCGGCGAGGTCGGATTCGCGGCGAGGAAGGCCACGGCGGTCGGGGCCAGGTCATCGACGGGCATGGTCGCGTCGATGACCTGGCCCCGACTCCCTTGTCCACCACTCGGCGCGCTTCCGTCGATGTCGTCGCTGGCAGGCCGAGTGACTCGACGGACGCGTGGACGGCCGGTATGAACGCCGAAATGGCGATTCCGCTAGTGAATGCCCTGGATGTTGAGGGTCGGCTGGTACTCCTCGATCAGCCGTCCTTCGGTGCGGTCCATCTGACGGCCGTCCCGACATCGGATCACCGTGACCCGCTGGACGCGGTAGCGCCTCGTCGAGTCGCTCATGTGCTGGCCGAGCCGGGCCAGGATGTTGGTCGACTTCCCCACGTAGAGYGGTCTGTCGGGGTCGGTCCCCCAAAGCAGGTAGACGAAGCAGCCGTGCGGGTTGAACTCCCTGTCCACGGCGGTGACGACCAGGTTCGCGAGCGCGTTGCGCACCCGTGACTCGACGACTCGAAGCACTCGCGTGTGGGCGCGCTCGGTGYGTTCTCGTCGTTCGGTCTCGACGGTGATGCGCAGCGCGGCCTCCTCCGCCAGCGCCTTGACAGCCACCAGCTCAGGTGCGATCGCGTCGAGTACGGCATCTGGGTCGGACACCAGTCCGTGCGCAGCAGCTCGCCGGATCGCGATCTTTATGCAGGTATGCGCGTCGCGAAGATCTCCGATCACGTCGTCCGACGATTGGCGTACAGGCGCAGCCAAGCCCTGATGCGTACAGGACATACCTGYCGTGTCGGTCATTGCGCGACGTTAGTCCGGCGCACCGACAGATCCGCCCATCGCCACAGGAGTCGTCGRCATCTGCACCTGGCGGAGGAGATGGCCGCAGACCGTACGCTGGGCAGATGACCTTGAAAGCGCGTCTACGGGGCCGGGAGACCGACCTCGCCCTGCTCTCGCGGGTGCTGCCCACGGGTGACACTCAGGTCTCCTGCGACGAGGAGGGCTATTACCTCACCTCGACAGCGGTGGACCACCGGCCCGAGGACACGGACTTCTACGAGGCAGCGGCCGAGGTGCTCGCCTGGGTCAACGGCATCGGTTGGCTGAACGGCACCGACTTCCACGCCGTCGAGCTGACCGGGATGTACGACGACGGTGATCGACGTCACGCCGTCCTCACGCCTGAGACAATTAGGTGTACTACCCAATTCGGGAAGGTCGTTGTAGGAGGAGACGCGGTGGCCTCCGAGCCGCCACCGCCGCCAGGCCCGCCGCAGGCGGCTGCCGCGGCCCGCGGTCCGGCGCTCGCGGAGGCCCTGGCGATGCTCGGCCGGGCCACGCACCTTGGGTGGGTCGAGCTCTACAAGGTGTGGGAGATCGTGCAGGACGGCCGCGACCCGATTGCCCTCGGCTGGGTAACGAAAGCCGAGAAGCAGGCGTTCAAGCAGGCCGCGAACCATCCCGGTATCAGCGGACAGGCCGCACGGCACGCCAGGATGCCCGGYACCCCGAGCAAGACATCGGCCATGAGCCTCACCGAAGGACGAGCCCTCATACGACGAGTGATCCTCGCCTGGATCGCGGCGGAATCGATCTGACGCCGGCGGACTACGACTGGAGATGCCGGGGAGCAACGACAGCGGCGACGGCCATCGCCGCGTGGTCGCTGAGGCCCTCGTGGCGGGGGGCATGGAGGTAGTCGCACCGGGTCAGGTCGAGTCGGTCGTGGGTGAGGAAGGTGTGGTCGAAGCGGTAGCCGTTGCCGCCGCGGCCGTACCAGCTGTGGCCCGGGGTGGTGGGTTGCAGGGTGCGGTAGGCGTCGATGAGGCCGGTGTCGGTGAAGGAGCGGTAGAAGTCGTATTCCCAGCGGCCGAAGACTGGATAGTGCGGGACGTGGCCGGGTTCGACGACGTTGAGGTCGCCGGTGACCACGACGGGCCCGTCGAAGCCGGCAAGGACGTCRGGCAGGGCCCGGGTGACCGCGTGTTGGAAGGCGCGCTTGTTCTCGTTGCGGCGTGCGGCCGGTCCGCGGGACGGGACGTAGAGGCCGACCAGACGTAGGCGCTGTCCATCGATCCGCAGGTCCACGACGGGTGCGCGGTGGGCAAGAACGTCGATGCCCGTGGCCACAGGTTCGAGGGGCGCGTTGCGGGAGGCGATGACCGTGCTGTAGTCGGGCGCGCCCGGCCGTGGGGCGTGGATGTGGGCGTAGCCGTGCTGCGCGAGTGCGTCGAGCAGGGTGTGGCCGCCGGGTCCGTGGCCGACCTCGGTGAGCACGACGACGTCCGCGTCGGTCTGCTGTCCGAGCCAGGCGRCTTGGCGGCGGGCCCGGTCG
Source organism: Frankia sp. CcI156 (assembly GCF_001983015.1). Lineage (NCBI taxonomy): Bacteria > Bacillati > Actinomycetota > Actinomycetes > Frankiales > Frankiaceae > Frankia > Frankia sp. CcI156. The sequence goes on along the minus strand of NZ_MOMD01000054.1, from coordinate 42,972 downwards.
GGTGCGGCGTGCTGGGCGTTGAAGGTGACCAGCCGCAGCTCGGTCGTGGCCGCGGGAGCGACCGGTGCGGGCGGGTTTGGGAACAGGGCCTGCTGGGGGTTCATGCGGGTGGCGCCGTTTCGTCGAGGAAGACCTCGCCAGCGGCGTCGAGGTCCTGCTGGAGCTGGCCGAGGGTGGCCCGGACGAAGGTGAGGTCGTCGGCGGACAGGGGTGTGTCGAGGGCGGTGAGGTTCTCGCGGATCTGGTCGGGGGTGGTGAAGCCGACGAGCACGGCCGCGTTGTCGGCGCGCTGAAGGCTGTAGGCCAGCACCACCCGGGCCAGGTCCTGAGTCGACGGGCCGAACCGGTCGCGCAGGGGCGCGAGCCCACGGTCGACGACCGCGAGTGCGTCAGGGGTGTACCAGCGTTTGYGTCGCCGGTGATCCCCGTCGCCGAAACGGGGTGGACGGCGCGGGTCGTATTTGCCGGTGAGCAGGCCCTGGCCGAGCGGCTTGTTGATCAGAATGCTGGTGTGATTTTCGGCGGCGAGGGTGAAGATGTCCTGTTCGCCGGCAGGTGCGGGCGGGGTCAGCGGGTTGTGGCGGACAGCGAGGAAGTCAGGACGGACGCGGTCGAACAGGGCCCGGAACCGGGCGTGTTTGTCTGGCCGGGCGGATGGTGGCTGGGTGAGCCGGTGGGGGGCGTAGCGGTGCGGGCCGCGCATGCCGACGGCGCGGATGAGGCCTTGGCGTTGGAAGTCGCGCATCTGCTCGATGGCGCCGTCGAGGTGGCGGTCGTCGGGGCCGAACTCGTTGTTGTGGAAGAAGTAGATGTCGAGCCGGTCGGTGCGCAGGTTCTCCAGGCTGGTCTCCAGCTKGCGGCGCATCGCCGAAGGCAGGTAGGCGTGGGCGGCGGTCCCGGCGAAGTAGCCGACCTTGGACGACAGGACGAGGCTGTCCCGGTCGACCTGCGCGACGAGCTGGCCGAGGAGGCGTTCGGAGTGGCCGTGGCCGTAGACGTCGGCGGTGTCGAACAGGTTCGCGCCCAGGGTGTAGGCGAGTTCCAGTCCTGCGAGGGAGGCGCGGTCGTCGGCGGTGGACCAGCCCATCGGCAGGCCCAGGTTGTGGTCCGGTCCGCCGATGGCCCAGCAGCCGACGCCGACGGGGTGGACCGTCAGCCCGCCGGCGAGCGTCCGGGCGGTCAGAAGATTCGGTGCCGTCATCTCGTTCCCCTCGTTGTCCGCCGGCGATCTCTGGGATCGACCTGTGTGTGAACGCTGCTGGCTGTGACGTTAGGGTCACCGGCATGACGACTCCGGACCYTGCCACCCTGCTGGACCTGGATGCGATCAGGGCGAAGGGGTGGGCCGACCGTAGCGACTTCCCCGACGCCGAGTTCGACCGGGCCGCGGCGTTCTACGCGGCGATGCGCGCCCACGACGAGCGACTGCACGCGGTGCGCGCGCAGGCGTCGGACCTCATCGAGCGCTGGACCGGGCACCGGCCGCGGGACGTCGGCTCGTTCGGGACCCGGCTGAACCTGGAGGCCTCCGACCTGGACCTGGGTATCGGCTACCCGGTGGAACGCCGCGCCGAGCTGATGTCCACGCTCGACGGCCGCGCCCGTTTCCTTGGYGAGCGCCACACCAGCTTCTCCACCACCCGGCTGGTGTTCAGCTTCACCGTGGACGGCGTTGAGGTCGATCTGAGCGCGCTCACGGTGGACGATTTCGCGGTGGCCTGYCGGATGCTCGACCAGATCGACACCGCGATGAGCCACGACGAGCGGGTCTGCCACACCTGGGTCAAGCACCTGCTGCGCCAGAGCGGCCGGGTGGAGGACTACGCGGCGTGGAAGCTGGTGACCTACGCCCGGTTCTGTCCGGAGTTCAACTGGGTGCCGATCCCGGAGAAGACCGGCACCTGACCTGGCGCGGGCCGGCGGGTCAGCTGGCACAGGAGTCCACCGCGTTGATCAGCGTCCAGCCGCGGGCCGCCGACCATCGCCGGTGCTCGCCGGCGAGCAGCTCTGCGTGCTCACGGCTGAGGGCGGTGAGCAGGTCGTGCACGGTGGCCGCGAGCTCGCCCCGCAGCAAGGCGAGGCGCCTTTCGAGTCGCTGCCAGATCCGGGCGTCCAGGACGGCCTCGGCCGTCGGATCATGATGTGGCGGCTGGGTGTCGATTTCGGCGATCAGGTCGCCGAGTAGCAGGTAGCTTGCGTCCTTCAGCACCCTACGGGCCTCGCGGATCAGGCGGCGCGGCTCGCCGTCGAGGATTTTCTCCGTCGACTTGAAGGTGTAGTCGAGGGCAAAGTGCCGGTCGACCCAGCGTTGCGCCCAGCCGGCGGCGACCCCGATCCGCCAGTCCGCGTAGCGGGCCTCCACCCGCCCCATCGACGGCGTCACCGCCCCGGTGAGACCGGCCCGCTGGACCTGGCGGGTGTAGGCGGCACCGATCAGGCATTCMATGCCGACCAGCAGGTAGGAGATCCCCCGGTAGAACGGCATGCCCGCGCTGGCCGTCGCGACGAAGCGGCCGTCCCGCACTCCGCGCGCGACCTCGGCGGCGGGAATATCCGGTTGCGGGGCCAGGAGCAGGTCTGTGCGCCCCTGGAAGGCGTGGGTGGCTTTCAGCTCGTCGAGGGTCATCAGCGGGTCGAAGGTGATGTAGGTGAACCGGGTCGGCACGCCGAGCACGGACAGGGTCCGGACCGCCAGCACGTTCTGGTCGCCGCTCGTCCCCTTCGCGAACCGCTCCAGGACGCTGTCCACCCCGGACTCGACACCCAACAGCATCCGCCGCAGACCCCAGGCGACCAGCATCCGCCACATCTCGGCGCGCTCGGCATGCCAACCGAGGTCCCGGTCCGGGTCGACGACCTGGTCGATGCGGCAGCTGGACTCCCAGCCGAAGCCCGCCCCGCGCAGCAGACCGGCCAGCCGCAGCGCCCGGCCCGGGGCATCGGGGCCGCGGCCGAKGAACTCCTCGTCGACCAGGTACAACGTCCGCGACACCCGCGGGTAGCGGTCGAAGACCGCGCCCAGCTCGCCCAGCAGCCACGGCAGCCGCTCGACACCGGCACCCGACCAGGCTCCCTTGTGATCGCGGGGGCAGAACGAGCAGTAGCTGGTACAGCCCCGGCTGGTCTCCAACTGTGCGACACCGTGACGGTCCAACGTCGCCGGCAGCAGATCGAGCTCGGGAACGACATTCGCTGTCACGTCCCGGACGACGGGTTTCGCGGTTCGCCGCCGTCCGACCGCCAGCCCGCCCCCACGGGGCGCTCCCACGTAGCCGAGCGCGGGGACCTCGTCGAGGCCGCCGTCGCCGTGCCAGTGCGCCAGCAGGGCGCTGATCGTCGCTTCCCCACCCGCCCTGGCGACCAACAACTGGGGAAACCGGTCCAGCAGAACCCGCTCGACCCTGGCGGTGAGACTGCCACCGGCGACGACGAGCGGCGGATCAACGTTGGCGTAGACCACCTCCAGCAGGCGGGTGAGCAGGTCGTACTGGCCGAACGTCGCGGAGACCCCGAGGACGTCCGGCCGGTCCGCCTCGACGCGAGCGATCAGGTCGTCGAGGGGGAGACCGAGCTGCATGTCTGCCAGCGACACCGTGCCGAGCAGTGTTCCCCGGGCCGCGCGCGCCACCGTGCTGATGCCCAGCGGGAACCGCGGCAGCGGAAACGTCTCCGGGTGATAGAGCGCCGCCAGGAGAACATTGGGACGCGACAGCCGGCGCACGGCATCCTCGGCCAGCATGGCCAATGACAGCGACGATCCTGGATCTTCGATGACGACCGACTCTCGCGCCCACGGGGGCCAGGCCCGGGAACGGTGCGGCTGACCGGACAGATCCGCGACGACCCACCGATCGTCGAGCCGTTCGACGAAGACCAGACGGCGGTCAAGCGTGCCCGCGACCCGGACTCGGCCCACCTCGTCCGCGAAGCGTCGTTCCACCCAGCCGCGCAGCGCACCGGGATCCAGAAAAAGATCACTCTGAGGTGGCGTGGGGGCTGAACTCGCGCCAGCGAGGCGCAGGGCAGCGGACAGCCGGGCGAAGGGCTCATGCGGATGCTGCATGGACTTTGCCTCCGGACGGACGGTGCCGAAGCCCTGCCCTGAGGCTTCCAAAAGGTTTCGGCGGTTGTAAAGGTCCTGTCACTGTCCGCGACCTGGCGACATGAGTCATTCCCCGTACTGCGAAGAAGTTCTTCGGTACCGAAAAGGGCCTCCACCTGCGTAAACAGCGGAGCCGGGCCGCGTTACTTCCAGCGTGACCGGGCCTGCAGGGCGACTCACTGGTGAGAGGTGAGTGCCTGTCGCAGCGGACGCGTCGAGGCTCCCGCGAAGCAGGCTGGATTCATCGCCGGAGAAGTCGGCGGGGCCGATCTCGCAAAGCCCCGGTTCCTCTTCGCCTCCCCCGGGCTCGTGGCTGAGACATGCGGGCGCGAGCCCCCGATGTGGGCAGGTCGCGACTGGCGCGGTCGGAAGAAGTCGGACACGCCGAGCCTCGACGTCGAGAGGGGATGACCGTTGCCCTATGCTGACCTCTCGGCCGCACCACAACATCTGGCGCCCCTCGCTATGTAGTGACGCTATCTGTTGTGATCATTACTGGATGTAGCTCGTCAGAATGAACATGTCGATCGAGAGGAACGCGCCGTGGTTGACGCGACGTCGACGATGGGAACCCGTACGCCCAGTGGCGTGGCACGGCGGGCGCCACGCCATCGTCAGTCCATGACGAGAGCCTTCACGGTTGGGGGCGCCTACGGCTTCATCATCGCGTCTCTGCATACCGACGGTTCGCTGGCGGACGTCAATCTGATCATGGCGAAGCAGGGATCCACCTTGCGTGGAATGACCGAGACCGTCTCGTCGGCGATCTCGACCGGTCTGGCACACGGAGTGCCGCTGGCGACATACGTTCGGCAGTTCGCTGACCTGCGGTTCGAGCCCGCGGGAATGACGGACGATCCGGAGATCCCGCGAGCTCTGTCGATCATCGACTATGTGGTCAGGCGGCTGGCGCTGGATTTCCTGCCGCTGGAGGATCGCACTGCGTTGGGCGTCCTCACGCCGCTGGAGCACGCCGAACTCGYGGCCGAGTCGGCACCACCGCCGCCCGCGTCGTCGAACACGCCGCAGTCGCCGAGATTCGCGCCTTTCGACATCCCCGTCCAGGTCTCCTACTGAAGCGCGTCGGCCTGACGGGCCGCCTCAGGYCGCGTCGGTAAGCGCACGACATGCTGCTGCCAGGGCACTGTCTATGTCATTACTGATTGTGACGGACGGCAGCATGTCGAAGCTGCACTGCGGTGAGCCCTTGGCGATGATCACGGGTTTGCCGTAGGCGAGTGCACAGCCGATCTCGGTCGTGACGCCGTCGCTGCGCCGGCTGAGCGGGTAGGCGAGGAGAAGTCGGGCGCGGGCGATGTCGTCGATGCAGAGTTGGGCCGCGAGCTGGTTGAGGACGATGCCCGCGTCGAACTGGCTGCTGGGTCGCGTGAGGGGGTCGAGATCGATCCAGCGAGCGGTGGATTCCAGGGGCGGTGGCATGCGGGCGCGGACGCGCCGGATTTCCTCCCGGTCACGCAGCGTCGCCGCAAGGTAGACATCGTGACGGTTGGCAGAGTCTTCCGCGGGACTGTGCGTCGTCGGCTGCGGGGCGCGTGGTGGCGGCAGGACGGCGATGGTGGCCGGTGCCGGCGGGTTGACGGGTGCGCTGCGGGCCTGCCGGTAGGGGGTGATCGGGCAGTAGGCGTAGGGCGTGTCGTCGGCCAGAGTCGGCAGTCCGATTCGCTGCCGCTCATCGTCGACCTTGCTGATTTCGGCGGTGGGGTAAAGAAAGCATGGGCGGTCGTCACGGACGAGGACGAACGTTCCGTACCGCTGCTCCTCGCCGCGCAGGGATCGGTCCCGGTCGGTCAGAAGCGCCAGATGCCGAGGGTCTGCTCCGCGATTTTTCCAGGCGTCCGCCATGTCACGGAGAAGGTCGCGGCGGGTCTCGGTCTCGGTGTCGGAGTGTTGGAGTAGCAGCCAGGCGGCGTCGCGGGCCGCGGGGTGGCTTGGAGGCGGCCAACCCCATCGGCTCAGTGACGCGAGGACCTGCGCGGTCGCGGCGGTGGAGACAGCTGCGTAGGCGGCGAGTTCGGGTGTGCCGGCGGTGAGGTGCGCGGCCCTGCTCGGGAGCAGCGTCAGGGGCAGAGGCCAGTCGGGGTAGTTCAGGGCCGCGGCGACCTGAGATTCGAGCTGGGAGTCGGTGACGAGCCGGGTCAGGACGGCGAGGAGCGCCTGCTGTTCCTGCTCGGCGAGCGCGATGAGGTCAGCCCACGCGGTGATGTCGGGTGTTGTCATGAGCTGGCCTCCTGGTCGCTGAGGAGCTGGCGGGCGCAGACGAGGTCGACCTTCCCCGCCGGGGTTCGGGGTATGGCGGCAACGACCCGGACCACCCGTGGGATCTTGTAGCCGGCGAGGTCGCCGCGGATGTCGCCGAGCACCTGCGCGAGTCTGCCTCCAGCGCGGAGCTGCAGGACGCAGCCGACGGCGCTGCCGAGCCGCGTGTCGGGAACGGCGAGGACAGCGGCATCGGCGACATGGGGATGGGCGAGGAGCGCGGCAGCGACCTCGGGGGCGTAGACCTTCTCGCCGCCGGTGTTGATGCAGTCCTGCCCACGGCCGAGCAGCTCGATCTTCCGGGACGGCAGAAGTCGGACGAGATCCCCGGACAGCAGGTAGGTGCGTCCGTCATCGGAGTGGACATAGCGGTCGGCCGGAAGGGCGCCCTGAGGGTGAAGACCGGCTGGTAGYGGTTGGCGGACGGCAACACGGCCGATTTTGCCGACGCGGGTCGGTGTTCCATCCGCGCCGAAGACCTGGGCGTGGCGGCCGAGGTCGAAGTGCCCGGTTGCCGGCACGTGCCCGGAACGGGCAAGAGACGAGCCCAGGCCGGTGGCCTCGGTGGCGCCGAAGGTCTCGACCAGCCGCAGATGCGGGACCAGGGCGAGGAGTTCGGTTTTGGCTTCGGCGGTCCAKGGCACACCCGAGGAGGTGACGGTGCGCAGCGCCGACAGGTCGATTTCAGGGCCGGCGTGGATGATGTCGATGAGCGGGCGCGCGTAGGCGTCGCCGACGATGGCCAGGGTGTCAGCGCGGTGCCGCACGACCGCGTCGAGCACTCCGGCGGGGTCGTAGGAGGCCCCGGGCACGGTGATGACCATCCCGCCGGCGCACAGCGCGCCGAGTGCTCGGGTCAGACCCGAGCCGTGGCTCAGGGGGCTGGCGACGACGATACGAGCGTCGGCCAGAGCCAGGGCGGTCCGCGCGGGAGAACGGGTCAGGTCATGGCGCGCCCAGGGGTTGTGGGCGTTGAGATTGTTGAGGATGTCGGCGACGCGCCAGGCCACGGCCTGAGGAGTCCCGGTGGTTCCACCCGTACATTTGATCATGATGCACTCAGTTGATTCATCCCGCGGCGGCACCGAGGAGAGGCGCTCGGCTGCGCTGGCCACGAGCAGTGGATAAGCGCCAAGCGGTCGGATCTGTGTTTCCTCGCGGAGACGGTCGCCGGCGTGGAGCGCGGCGATGTGAGAGCCGGAGTCCGGGTCGGAGATCGTCGCGGCGGGTTGCAGGAGGCGGAGCAGCTGGTCGAGTTCACGGGAGCGGTAGCGCGGGTTGAGCTGTGCGGGTGTCGCGCCAAGACGCAGAACGGCAGCGAGGCTGACGAGATGCTCAGGGATGTTGGGCAGGCAGAGGGCGACGACCTGACCGGGTGTCACTCCTCGCTGGCGCAGGTCGTCCGCGACGGCCGCTGCCGCCGTGTCGAACTCCGCCCAGGTCCACGCCAGGTCGCGGTGGACCAGCGCGGTCGTGTGGGGCTGCAGTGTCGTGATGTGCTGCCAGAGGGCCGTGAGGGTCCATGAGGTCGTCATGACATCTGCCTGGCCGTGACGGGGGCAAGGTCGTCGACGGTGCGGCGGATGAGATCGGTGTGCGGGGCGGCTTCCCAGTCCCAGGTGCCGTCCTCCAGCCGCGGGTCGAGCGTGGCGACGACCTGCCGCAACCGAATGCGCGGCTGTGTGTCGGTGGGGACCGGGAAGACGGCCAGTACGCCACTTTGATCGCGAACGGTGATGTAGGAGTGGGCGGGGTTGGCGGGGAGGTCGGCGAGGGAGGCGATGGGGTACCCGGTGAGCCGGTCCGCCAGCCAGCCGTGCAGATCCGCCGTGGTGGRCAGGAGATGGAGGTGCCCATGTTCGATCCGGCGCTGCCCGGCGGCGTTCAGGCCGTACTCGAAGCCGAGCACCGGGCTGTCGTACCGCTCGGCGAGCCGCCCAGCCATCTCGCGCATCAGTGCGTCGACGCCGRCTCGGGCATCCCGATCGAGACCTCCGAGAGACAGGACATGGGCCCTGGGGACGAGGAGCAGGTAGCCGGCCGTGTAGGCCCCGATGGTCGGGATCGCACAGGCATGCGCATTCGCCGCGAGGACGCGAGGTTGCGCCCTGGCCAGATGCCGCTGCAACGCGCAGTCGATCACGGCCGGGTCGAGAGCGGCGCAGAGGTCACAGATCGACGGCATGGGCAGTCGCCTCCGGCGGACTGGGACGGATCAGGTCAAGACGGACGGGGCGCTCGGGCGCGGCAAGGCGGGCGGCGCAGTAGGCGTGGAGCTTCTCCGTGGTGAGCGTCAGGGCCCGTGTCTGGACCTCGGCGATCAGCCGATGGCCGTAGACGGTGTCGGGGACTGCGGACACCGTGCAGTAGTCGAWCGCGGGGTGCGCGGCGAGTACTGCGTGGACGTGTGCGAGGGCGACGTTGACGCCGCCGACGATGGCCCGTCCGGCCATGGCAACGGAGGCGAGATGCAGCCGCCCTGTGCTGTCGAGATGGYCCTGGTCACCGACGGTGTGCCAGGCGCCGGGTGGTGGGCATCCCTCGGGGAGGAAATGGCTGGCGAGCCCCACGTCGCTGCGCGCCTCGACCGTGCCGACGGTCCCCGCCGGGGCCGGTGCACCGTCCGGTCCGCAGATCCGAATCTCGGCCCCGTTGATCGGGACGCCGCCTGCGGCGTCACCGATGCGGAGTGTGCCGTCGTACCCGGCGGAACCGTAGTACTCCGCGATCCGCTCGGCGCCGAACACGGCGAGAAGACGGGCACGGAGGTCGGGCGGACAGGGCTGGGAGGAATACACCAGCCTGTCCACCGAGGCGGCGGCCTGGGCGACAACGGTCTCGCCGACGTCGTCGAACAGCCGACGTAACTGGGTGGGGACCAGGAAGATCCAGCTCGGCCGATGCCGGTCCGCATATGTGACCCAGACTTCGGGGGCGTAGACCGGACAGATCACGACGGTGCCGCCGAGCAGAATCTGCCGCACGGCGAACTCGAACGGACCGTTGAGGTGTAACGGAGAACTGATCAACGCGCAGCCGTCGGGCCGCATGCTGAGCGCGAGCGCCTTCCGTGGGACGCTCGGTGGCTCCCCGTGAGTGACCAGGAGACGGTAACGACCTTCGTCGATGCCGAGGACAGCCTTCCACGGCTCGCATCCGGCGCCCGGGGTGCGCGGCAAAGTGCGCGCCAGCTCCGAGGCACCGTGGGCTGGCAGTGGCAGGGGGATTCCGCCGGCCAGCCAGGTTGCGAACACGTCGACGAGGAAGTCGACATTCGATCTGGCAGTGACGGGACGCAGCCGACGGCAGCAGTGATCGAGATTCCGTGACCTGTCGCGAGCCCGCCGGTGCAGTTCGTTGAAGGTAAGCGGGCCTGCAGAGTCGATCACCGCCGGAGCGTCGCGGCGATCATCCGCGAGGCGATCGAGAACAGCGGCAAGCTCGTGCCGCCATGGCCGCGTGCCGCTCACGCGCTTCCGCCTGCGGGGCCGGCGGGGACCGATGGCGGCGTCCAGGTGGATGCGGCGACGCGCTGGAGATCGTCGGTGAGCCATCCGCCGCGCAGGCCCCGTTCGACGGCACCGGGCCGCCGGTCGGCCACCGGCAAACTGATCCAGCATCGCAGCAGATGCCGCGCCAGCCGCGGATCGGAATCCGTGTAGGCCGTGCGGGAGTGCAGGACGCAGTGATTGTGCACGATCTGGAGATCACCGGGCTGGAGTTCCATGTCGCAGGCCAGGCGGTCCGCGACATCGTCCAGGAGGTCGAACGCGGCAAGCGCCCGCGACGACAGCGGTACGTCGGTTATCTTCTGCGTCTCCAGCAGTGTGTGCCGCACGAAGCGAGTACTGAATTGCTCGCGGTGCACGCAGAAGATCGGTGAGATGAACGTCGGTGGACCGCCAGGGATGTTCCCCCCGGCCATATGGAAGTGAAATGGCTGGTAGAGCTCGGCGACGAGGTCCGGTGCATCCGCCAGCATCGCGTTGTGCACGGCCGCAGCGGAGGCCACACGACTCAGACCACCCCGGTCGGCGGCACGCAAGCACAGCAGAAGGGCCGCGTCGGCGCCGTCGGTGTGGAACCACAGACGCTCAGCTGTCTGGTGTCCCCGCACCCGACCGTCACCGAGAGTGTGACCGGCGCGAACGTGGCGGATGWGCTGCCCGTCACGGCTCTGAGTCGCGATTCGTCCCAGCTGAGCAGCCACGCCGCGGATCAGTACGAGGCTTTCGTGTTCACTGAGTTCGTCGACCGGAAGGCTTCGGAGCACGGCAAACCCGGGCCCGTTGGTGACGGCCGCAGACAACGCGCCTAGGTGCGTGTTCAGCTGCGACAGAGAGAAATCGTCGTCCGTCAGGTCGCGGTCACGGAAAACGTCCCTAGCTGCCAGCCGTGCACTAGCTGCGCGCACTTCCGCAACCAGATCGGCACGATGGCCGTCATCGATCCGCTGAAGATAGATATCTGGGCGCAGATCMCGACCGATCCAGATCGGCGCATGGTCGGTAGAAAGCTGTACAGGGGAGAAATCTGGGTCCGTGGGATTCGCCATTGGAGCCCTCCGGATTGAAGGAACTGGCAGTTTTCGAGAGATATCTAGCGGTGCGCCTCGGCGGTGATAGCGTCGCCCGCGATCCAGCCGGTTTCGGCGGCACCGATGATTCCGCCGGTCAGTCCGGGCCCGTCGCCCACGAGATACAATCCTGGATGGCCAAGGGCTGACATATCGTCATTGACGGTGAAGCGGGACGCCCAACGCTCTACCGCCGGCCCGTAAAGGACATTCTCCGGATGGAGGATTTCAGGGCACAGGGCGGAGAGTCGGTGAAGGTATGACTGCAGGACGTGAACGATTTCGGCCGGGAATTCGGTGGTGAAGTCGCCGGGAGTAGCTGCCGGGATGCTTGGCGAAAAACCGCGTACCGCCCGGYCGGYGGCGACGTCMTCGTTCGAGAGGAAATCRCCGAGACGTTGGCTCATCAGACCGCCGTAGCGGCTGTTGATCCCGGCCACTAGCCCTCGGACATCCGCCGCGCTGAGGGGAAGCCGGCGCCCGGCCGTAGCGATGATGGCACTGTTCGAACGGTTCTCGGCGTGGGTGGAGGTCGCATGCCCGCCCACGAGCAGCAGGCCGTGATAGTCGGCAGGGACCACATTGCCGCCGTAGCACACGCAATGGGTCCGCGCCTCGACCCCGTCGGGTCCGCTCCAGATGACTTTGGGATCAGTAGCGACCTTCAGGAGAGGTGCGAGAAATTCCTTCGCCCCCTCCAATCGGAAACCGATCTTCGGTTGCGCCGGGTCACGGCGCAGGTCGAGGGCGCGGCCAACCTCCCCGAGCCACGATGCTCCTACTTTCCCGGGCGCCAGGACAACGTTGACCGCATGGACCCGCTTGAAAACTGGGCCGTCCAGCTCCAGCTCCCACCGGAAATCGCGACGTCCAGACGGGCGAAGGTCCAGACAGGTCGTACGGCAGGCGATAGTGGCATTCTCAGACAACCGCAATCTCAGCCGCTTGAGCATCCGTGGAAGCTGGTCGGTTCCTAAGTGTCGGACCGGATAGTGAACATACTCCAGGTCGGCRGTCTCGGCCAGTTTCTCCAAACCTTTTGCGGTCTCCGCGTCGGAGCCGTGAAGGTCTGCCCGTTCACCGGAACGAAGAATCTCATCGATCGCGTGCTGACGCTTCGAGACGAGAGCTGGGGGAAATCTGTGGCTGACGGTGCTCCCGATCCGCGGAGACAGGCACAGCTTCCCGTCGGAGWACAGGCCAGCGCCCCCGAAACCCCTGGTCACGACATTACGTCGATCTCCCGACCGCATGACGCCAACGCGATCGTCTACATCGTCCCCTCCGTCGAGGAGGAGAAGTCCTGGCGCAGGCACATCACTTCGGTGCGCCGCCATTAATCCGCCGGGRCCTGCCCCCACGACGACGGTATGAAACTCGCGCTCGTTCATCGTGAATATGAATCCTTTCGGCAAACTGTGCTACGGATCCCCGGGGTGATCAATTGGACCGCTGGGTGCGAGTGGATTAGCGGTGATGAGCCGAAGATCGACTGAAATCCGGCAACCTTCGATGCGGAATATCGGAGTGGAGACTCTCTCCGGCGACTCGTCGGAGCCGATATCGGTGTTCGCTAAATATTCCAGCCGGAGACGGTGAAGTTTTTCTTCTGCTTGCAGAGTTCAATTCCAACGYGAGTGTACGGGTAGGTATTTTCGGGGAGGCTGTCGAGTGGGAACCAGGCGATCCGGGCGCACTTGTGGGGTTCGGAATTGACCGGCTCTCCGCTCCATGACCTTGCGTGAAAGAAGAGTCCAAGGCGTGCTTCGCCGTGCTCGTTTCGAAAATGCACGGTCGAGGCGAGAGACAGGTCGTCCCGGGTCAGTAGAATGCCAACCTCTTCGCGGGATTCACGACATACTGCGGCGACCGCATCCTCATCGGCATCGAGTTTTCCACTGGGAAGATTCCACCACCCGTCGGCAAACCCGGTACCGGACCGCAGGGCGAGTAGAACGGTGTCGCCGCGGAGGAACAGGAGCATGACGTCGATGACGCTGCGGTACGTCATGGTGGGTCTCCCTGCGGTGCGAGGTGGTCAGCGGGTGGTCGGGTCGAGGCCGAGCGCGATGAGCTGCCCGGCGATCCAGTCGACTCTCGCGCTGGTGGACATGTTTGGTGGGATATCGTAAATGTGCTGCCCGACGCTGGCGCAAATGCTGCGTACGACTCGGTCGGCTGCTGGCTGAATGTCGAGGACTTTCGACCGGTAGGGATCTCCGATCTGGTGCTGGTCGAACTTGTCGCAGCAGTAGAACACCGCGTCGTAGACGTGCGACCAGGYCCGGCAGAAGGATTCCATGGCGCGTAGGATGGGCGCATGTGGTCCGTCTGGGCCGCCAGGCAGGACCAGCCAGGCGTAGGCGAGGACATTCGCGATGGTTTTGTCGGCGATGATCATCGTGTGTTGGCKGGCGGTGCGCAGCTGGCTGGTCAGCTGGGCGGCGAACAGGTCGACCTCGGTCTCCAGGTCGAACTCGCCGCGTCCGTGTACGACGATCTCCTCGATGAAGGGGCTGTTGCGCGCGGGTTCGGGGACGCAGGCGAYGTGTACGCCGCGTTCCCGGTAGTAGGCGGCGAGCGCGTGGGTGAGCGTGGTCTTGCCGGAGGCATGGGTGCCTTCAACCGCGACAACCAGGCAGTTACGCAGCATCGGCAAGCTCCTTTCAGGACCAGAGGCCGGTCGTCGCGTTCGGCGGGACGGTGCGCGGAAACGCGCGCAAGGCCGGATCGGCCCACGTGCCTGACGACGTCATGGGACGGGCGTGGAGCACAGTTCGGTGAATTGGTCCCAAGCGGTGGCCTCGATGACTGTGTCGAGGTGGAGCGCGTTCCATTGGTAGTGGCTGGTGCTCCCCGCGGCGATCAGCGCGATGGCCAGCGCACGCGTGACGAGATGCCGCAGGATCTGCGAGCCCGACCACGATGAGCCGGCCGCGACCCAGGAAGCATCGAGGGAAAGACCATGAAGACGGTGGGCGGCGCACACGTCGGCCAGCGTGGCCGGGGCCGGTTCGCTGGCAGTTTCATACAGGCGCGCCAGACCTGGCTTCGGGGGCTGGCCGTTCCACGCGCCTGCTACCGCAGTGATTCCCCGTGTGACCTGTCCGGAGCTGGTGGCGGTCAGGGCCGCGAGTTCGCCGGCGAGCCGGTGGCCGGCGAGGATCGCCGCCTGTCGTCGGGCTTGGACAAACAGAGCGTCGACCGAGGCCACGACGGCGGCAGCCTCCGCCCGCCCTTCGGCTGCGACCGCATGGAAGCCGAACCGAACCGTCGTGTCAGCCACTTTCAGTGGGCGCGTCTGTGGCAGCGGCAGGTACACGGCGGCGGCGGCCGGTGAGTCGTCTGCCGCGTTGATGGTGAAGGCGGCAAGCAGGGAGGCCCGGTTGGCGAACGGGCGCCGTGCGCCGCCGAACGGGGTGTCGATCCAGTTCAGGTTGGTCGCGTCACGCATGTGTGATCCGCAGCGGATGGCRTGCGGCCGGCGGTCGCTCGGTGCGACTGGCGGAGTGGATCGTGTGCCCGAGGTACTTGGCGTAGTGGTTGCGCTTGAACCGGTAGCGTGCCCAGATCGCGGAGATCGGCTCGTCGAGCAGGTTGCCCAACGGTTCGAGTAGATCGGGGGCGTCGTAGACCGGCCAGGCACTCGCCAGCCCACGTGGGCTGATCACGATCATGTGACCTTCGGTGTCTGKGGTCCAGGTTGTCAGCCGCAACGCTGGCCGCCAGTCGTTCACGGTGCGTAGCTCGGCCAGCCGCTCAAACGCCGCCGTGGCCTCCTGGACCGTGAGGAACTCGTGGTCGGCGAGATCGAGGGCGTTGCCCTTGCGCAAGGGGAGGATCAGCTTGAGCTTCCCGGCGTCGAGTACGTCGGCGATCTGGAGGGTGAATGGCAGCGCCGTCAGCGTTGAGCGATAGACGACCGCCGACAGCGACAGCGGCAGGCCCGCGTCCTGGAACGCCCGCRCCCCCGCCATGATCCTGTCGTAGTCGCCGCGGACCCGGTTCGTCGTCGACCGCGGCCCCTCCAGCCCAACGGTGACGAACGTGACCTTGCCGGCCAGGTGACGTGCCTGCTGAAGGCCCCGCGTGGCATTGGTCGGCAACCCGATCACGGTGCCAGCGAACATGTCGACGATGTCGACGATGTCGCGGCGCAGCAGCGGCTCGCCGCCGGACAGGAACACCCGGGGCACCCCCACCAGATTGTCCCGCACCCGCCCCAGCGTGGCCAGGGTGGGATCCGGTTCCTGCAGCGTCTCGGAACAGAACGAGCAGTCGAAATTGCACCGCTTTGTCACCTGCAGGATCACCGACAGCGGGCCGGATGCGCCTGCGGCGATCGTCTCCAGGTCGCCGAACGCCGCGAGGTTGAAATGGTGACCTTTAGTGAAGACGACAGGTTCGTCGGTGTGGATAGGGTTCTCGGCTTCGTTGGACTGGCTCGCGGGGCCGTGGGCAGGCGCGGGCGGGGAATGCGTGATCACCGTGTCCTTCTCGATGTAGGCGCGTACGACGACCGGGCCAGATACTCGCAGCCTTCATGGCGGCGGGCTGCCGAACCGATGCTGAACGCGCTCAGCGTCCCAAGCGACCCACGTGTTGGTCATTCCCCACGGAACGAACATCTGATTCGGGTCCGTAGGTGGTCGCTGACCTGCCCGAAAGCGCGCTGGCATGCCCTCATGTTCGTCTCGGCTGCGGGGAATCGTTCGGGTGCTCATTGAGCCCAGGCTCACCCGAAGCCCCCGTTTCGCCTGCGAGTGGACGGCTACGGTGGTGCTGGTTCAGTCGGTGGCCGAGATCCCCAAGGCCGATCGAGTCGAAGTTGAGGAAGGGGACACCGGGCCATGGGCGAGATCAGTCAGCGGGCTGAGTAGGAGGAGCTGCGCCCGAATGCGCGCGGTGGGTATGGCGCACGATGAGATCGCTGTCGAGTTCGCGCGCCGCTACCCTGCTGCGACCTCGTGCCGCGAAAATGATCAAGAGGTAGATGTATGGCAGGGCGAATTTCAACCTGCTCCGCAAACGAGTTCTCCTCGCGACCTGAAAGCGTGAGGGTCCACTTCGACCACAAGATCAGGGGTAGATCCTGTTTTCAGTGTCCGTTGACAGGGGTGCCTCACGCGTTGCCTGGGGTCCATTGCATCGACATGCGCGGATCCTCAATCCGCACGACTTCGAACCCGAGGCGGGTATAGAGGGCCCGTGCTGGATTGTTGACGAAGACGCTGAGCCGGACCGGAACGCCACGCCGCTGAGCCGCCCGAAGGATGCCCTGTAGCAGATGGGTGCCAATGCCACGGCCTTGCGCCTCGGGGAGCAGCGCGATCTCCTCGATGAAGTCGTACTCACTCTGGTGGATGACACACGTGTAGCCGATGGGTCGCCCGCTCTCCTCGACCACGGCACATGGCAGATTGGCGAACTCCTTGTCGGCGGTTATGCGCTGTTCYGCATCATCCCACCCCGACGTCTRTTCGACGTATGCCCGCAGGGCGRCTCGCCTCACCTCGAAGAAGAACTCTCGATCGCTGCTCAGAGCGAGCCGAACCCGAAGGTCATGGGAACAGGTCATTGCGTGAGGCTACGACTTCGATCAAAGGGAAACCTTCACGGCTGCGGCACGAGCCCGACTGGTGGCGAAGGGAGCCGGGAACGCGCCGCTGACCTGGTCTTACCCCGCACCGTGCGCTGAGGCGATTGCCTGGATGCGCCGGGCGAGCTCGATGTCGTGCTCGGCGACGTAGCCGCCGATGTCGCTGGAGCTGATGGACACGTGCACGGTCTTGTAGCCGAGCGTCGCGTCGGAGTGGTGACCGAACTCGTGCTGAATGGCGGCGATGTGCATCACGAACGCCGCTCCCTGGAGGTGGGGCAACGAGTACAGCCGTTCGATGCGTCGGCCATCGGTGGTCCAGCCGTCCAGGGTCGTGAGGTGGTGCTCGATCTGTTCCYGTGACAGAGCCTCAGCCATGTTCTCTCCCGGTCTCGTCAGTGGTGACGGGCGCGAGCGCCTCCGCCAGATCCTGGCCTACGGAGTGTGTGTGCCATGGGGTCATCGCTGCGGCGACYGCGGCGAGTTCTCGACGGGCTCGCGCGGAGCCGGTCTCCACCGCGAGCGCGGTCGCGTAGCGTGCGAGGCCCACCGCTCGTTCCGGCTCGCCTTGCTGCGCGGCGGCGACGGCATGGCGTGCGGACCAGACCCCGACATCGCGGCGGGCAGAGGGAGGCGCGGCGGGGATGATCTGCTGCCAGAGACGGTCGGCGTCGTCAGCCAGGCCGAGCCGTCCGTAGCAGGTGGCGCGCTGCACCTCGACGTAGCTGTCGGTGCGGCGGCAGGCTGTGCCCCACTCCTCGACGTCGACCTGGTCTACGAGCCTGCCGGCCTGATCGAGCAGGAGATCGACCTGCCGGCGGTCGCCGCGCAGCGAAGCACCGTGCGCCTGCTGCTGCAGGGCGAAGATCTGAACCTCGGGCGTGAGATGCCGGGCGTCGACCAGCGCGGCCTGGCACAGGTCGATCACGGCCATCGCGTTGCCCAGGTCGGTGAAGGCCATCGCCCGGTCGACCAGAGCGCAGGCGACGGCGTCGCGTTCCCCGCAGCGGTGGGCCAGTTCGAGGGCGGCGTCGTGGCAGCGCATCGCGGCGACCGGATCGCCGGCGTCCAGCCACAGCCACGCGGCGAACGCGGCGAACGACGAGCCGACCTTCGCCATGCGCTGGCGGGTCGGCCCATCCGCTGTGTCCACCAGCTGCTCGATGACCTCGAACTGGGAGACGACCGTGCCGATCAGCGCGCCGGAGCCGAGCAGCATGTCCGCGCGGTAATGGCCCTGCAGTTGGTCGTCGAAGTAGGAGACGAGCGCCGGGTCGACGCGGCGGGCACGACGTGGCCCTGCCAGACCCGCCACAAGCGCGGAGCCGGCGAGGAGGGTGAACCCGCGGCGGCCGAGAACGTCCACTCCCTCGATGCTCCCAGCCGACGCATCGAGACGCAGCCGCTTGGGCACACCGCCGAATCCCGCGTCTGCGCCAGGATCAGCCGGCGGCCGGGAATAGGGAACCGTGGGCGGTGACAGCGCCGCGGGGAATCCTGCCAGCGGTGTCGATGGAGCGTCTCCGCGTGTGGCATTGATCAGGAGTGTGTCGGCGGGGTTGAGGTTTTCGCGGTCGTCGAGGTCGATGAGGTTGTGGATGCTGGTGCCGTAGACCTCGGCGAGTAGCGCGAGGAGCTGGGGGGTGGGGCGGCGGCGGTTGTTCGGTAGTGGCCAGTTCTCCAGTTCCGAGAGTCGGGGGGTGGTCATGGGGGCGGTGCCGTGGGGGTCGAGGCCGGTGCGGGCGGCGTGGGCGTTGATGTGGTTTGCGGCCTGTGCCTGGGTCCAGCCGTGTGCGATGCGGTGCGCGGCGCGGGGGCGCAGCTTGTAGCGGCGGGCGAACTCGACCGCGATCTCGTCGTGGGACATGCCGGCCGCGCGCATCCGTGTACGCAGCTCATCCTGCTCCGCCCGCAGACTGGGCCTCGTCATGTCTCACCCTTCCTGGGCCTGTGCGCCACCCAGGTCGTCCTCGGTCGCTCGGCGCGGCTGGGAAGCGGCATCGGAGTGCTCGCCGGACAGCCGGTCCTGCGTGGAGGACGGCCAGGTAACCGCGATACGGCTGTGGCGGCGGGTCAGGATGAGGGCGCCCGGAGGAAGGGACTCGTCCGGGGCGTCTGCGGGGTGAACGCTGATGCGGGCGTTCAGACTGGTGCCGTCCCAGGATCCGATGAGGTCGGCCAGCTTCGCGGCGGTCGTGTCGGCGTGGGGGCCGTGCCCGTAGGCGCCGAACTCGAAATGCTCGCGTGTCTCGTCCGTGGGTCGGAAGGTCAGGTACGCGAAGCTGTCACCGTCGAGAAGGGTCGGGACTCCCAGCCCCCAGGAATGGGTGACGAGGCCGGAATCCACGGCGGCTTTCGTCACGGCGAGCAGCCCGAAGTCGGGCAGCTTCATGGCCATCCACAGGAACAGTCCGTCGAACCTGCCGCCTTTCTCGACGCTCCCTGCCCACGCCTCCTTGCGGGGCATCGTCAGCGCGGCGCCCAAGGCGTCACCGTCGGCCTGCTGGCCGTCGTCCAGGCGCAGGCGCACCTCGTCGCCGTGGAGCGGGACGAGGCGTTCACGTTGTTCTCCGGCGCCCTGCATCGRCACGAAGCCGCACAGCTCGTAGCCGCGGTCCACCAGACGGTTGTTCTCCCGCTCGAACGCCACCGACCGGGTCAGGCCACGCATCCGCAGCGGGACAACGAGCCGGCCGCCCTCGGCGAGCTGGTCACTCCAGGCTGGKGGCAGGTCCATCGCGCCGACGGTGACGATGATCCGGTCGAAGGGAGCGTGCTCGGGGGCGCCGAACTCGCCGTCGGTGCGCAGCAAGATGATGCTGTCGTAGCCMGCCGCCGGTAGGAACCGAGCTGCCCGGTCGATGATGTCCTGATCGATGTCGATCGAGACGACCTGGCCGGTCTCGCCCACGAGTTCGGCGAGCATCGCGGCGTTGAGCCCGCCGGTGCCGATCTCCAGAACGCGCATCCCGGGGCGGATCTGGGCCTGCTCCAGCATCATGGCCTGAACCCGCGCGGCGGACACCGAACTGATGCTGACCCCCAGCTCGTCGTTCTTCGTCACGTAGTGGCGCTCGGCGGCGTACGCCTCGGTCAACGGCAGCTCGGGGACGAACAGATGCCGGGGCACTGCCCGCACCGCCTTCTCCACCTCCGGCGTCACGATTGCCTTCAGTTCCCGCAGTTCCTGGATGAGCTCCTCGCGCAGGCGAGCGACATCGTCGGGCTGGGGGGCCACCTGTTCCTGGGTGGGCTCACTCGTGGAGGTGGACACCAGGCTTCTCCTCGCTCGGATGACGACCTTGTGTGATGGCCTGTCGACTCTACGGCGTCAACGATCTTTCGGGTGCGGGTGGATTGGTGCGACGCGGCTCTACGATGCCTGGCGCCGCGAGGCGGGTCATTCCCCTCGCCACGAACGTTTCCTTCGGTACCTGCAAGGCGGCTGACCTGCGAGAACTGTTGCTGCTGGCCGCGTTTGTTCGCCACGGGCATGTCAGTTCGTTCGGCCGGATCAAGCTTTTTCGATCTTGAACGGCGTCTCCGTCCTGGCGGAGAGGGGTCTGCGGGCTGGTTCGCTAGCGATCAGTCCTTGTGTCCGACTCCGCACATCCCGAACGGTGCGAGTGGGTCCTCCGGTTCAGGAGCGTTTCGCCAGTGTGCTGGGGGCACGATGCCGGGTTCGACGACGTTGAGGCCGTCGAAGAATCCGGTGATCTCCTGTGGTGTTCGGTACTGGTATCCGTGGTGTTCGGACAGCTCTTCGAGCTCTGTGATCTGTTCGTTGTCCGGGTCGACCGTGYCGTCGTCCAGGACGAGGTAGCTGCCCGGTGCCAGGCCATCCAGGAGTGTCTGGGTGATGGCGTACGCCTCGTCGAGGTCGACCAGCCCCATGACCRCCGTCAGGATCAGGCCCACGGGTTCGGCGAGATCGAGGGTCTCGGCCGCGCGTCCGAGGATCACCTTCGGCTCGTGGATGTCGGCATCGACGGTGACGGTCACCCCCTCGGGCGCTCCGATGAGCAGCGCGCGAGCGTGAGCCAGGACAAGAGGATCGTTGTYGACGTAGACAATGCGTGACTGCGGTGCCACCTGTTGGGCGATCTGGTGGGTGGCGTGTTCGACGGGCAGGCCGGGCCCGATGTCGAGGAACTGCCGCACGCCCGCGTCGACGGCCAGGTAGGTGACCGCACGGACCAGGAACTGCCTGGACGCATGGGTCGCCTCCGCAATGTTCGGGACGATCGAGACAAGGGCGGCGGCGTGCTCCCGGTCGACCGGGAAGTGGTCCTTGCCCCCGAGGAAGTAGTTCCGCACCCTGGCCGGGTGGGGGCGGGTGGTGGCGAAGGTGGGCGGCGGGTATGCGGCCATCGGTGGACTCCCGAACAGATGTCAGGTTCGTGGGTGGCGGTCCGCGGCGCCGCGCCCTGCGCGACGCGGCGGTGTCCAGCGGTCAGGTCCCGGTGTCTGGCTTGACGGCGGTCAGGTAGACGATCGGGGTGGTCAGCACGAGGGGGCGGCGGCGCGCGGTTACGCGCCACGCATCGGCGTAGCGGCGGGCGAAGGCGGCGCCCAAGGCGCGGTTGATTGCCTGGTAGACGGACTCGCCGGCCGGGCCCGGGGCGTGCAGTGCAGCCTCGGCGGCGGCCACATTCGTGATCCTGGCGGTGACGGTGTCGGTGATGTGCTCGATGTGGACGAGGCCGGCGAGGCGGGCGTTACCGACCGCGGCGGGCACGGTGAAGGCGTGAGCTGCGGGCTGGACGTCTGTTAGGACCTTCACGACCTGGGCGAGGTCGTGCCAGCTCAGTCCGTCGAGGTCGGTCGGGCTTCGCTGGYCGAGCAGCGGTTCGCAGATCGACAGCCGTCCGCCCGGTCGCAGGAYGTGGGCGATGTCGATCAGCATGCGGCGGGGATGGCCGAGCGGCGCCAGGACGGTGCGGCCGATCACGGCGTCGGCGCTGGCGTCGAGGAGAGGTAGATCGGTGAGGTCCCACACGGATCCCCACCGATAGCGGGTTTCCGGGGTTGGCCGGATCAGGGCCAGGGCTGAGGCGGTCGGGGCGACGGCGGTGACGCTGCCCCCGGGGCAGACCGCGGTCAGCGCGCCCGTCATCAGCCCTGGGGTCGGGCTGAGCGCGACCAGGTCCTGTCCGGGCCGGGCGCGTGCGCCGGCGAGGACGACGGTCTCGCCGGCGGAGGGTCGGCGGTGACGGGGGTCGGGCTGATCGAAGCGGCGGACGACGAGCAGGTCCGACTCGGTCCACTCGCTGATACGGAGGGCGCCCCAGCTCGTGTCGGACAGGTGCTGCGAAGCCACGGCCACTCCTGGAATTGAGACGGTACCCACCTCCCGCGGGCAGGCAGACAAACAGAATGATCAGCTGGATTGATCGCCGTGTCGTCCCCCGCGGAGGGAACGTTCTGTTCGCCTGGTGGCCACTGGCCTGAGCTGCGTGAACGCCGTGATGCGGCGCCCGTTGTTCGTCGCCGAGGGCGGCAGACCGTCGACCCCGGCCCCCGCGATCATGGCGGCGATGTCGACTTGCTGGCATGCCTCGTCCAGGTCCAGTCTCTGTTCAGCTGCGTGGTCATAGGCGTCCAGCGCCGCGCAGAGGTCAATCCAGGCCGCGCCCGCGGGGTCAATGGGCGGGATGAAGGCGGCGAGCACGTCTGCCAGCTCGGTGGGCGGGAGGAGATCGCGCATCCGCGCGAGCAGGACGACCGGTCGGAGCGTGGGTGGGACCGTGCGCGGGGGCGTCATGGGCGTCGGCTTCGGTGTCGAGGGGTGAAGGCGGGCGGGCTCGGCTGCCGGGTCGTGTGACGCTTCCCCTCCAGAGACGGGGTGGTGCGTCCCAGGGGTAGGTCTGCGGGCAGTGAGGTTGGAGCCCAGTAGAAAAGAATGATCACGGGATGTCAGGGCAGGACGGGCCAGTCTGGGCTGGCCCAGCCGATCTCGGTGTAGGGCGTGATGGTGAGGAGCACCGGAAGGGCTTGGGCGTCCCAGGGGGCCATCCGCTCAGGGGGTCTGCCGGGAGAGGCCCACTGACGCCAGGCGCTGTGGGCAGGTTCGCCGTTCCACACACCGACGCTGAAGACCAGACGAATCGTGTCTTGCGCGGTGGTTCTGTGCGCGCTGACGTGAGCAAGCAGGAGATCGCGTTCGGCGACCTCGATCCCCAGATCCCTCCCGGCGAAGGCGACGACATGGCGTTGGGGTGAGACGTCGAAGCGCAGCTCGGTCGCGGGCAGGCCCCACCGGCTGTTCGCCGCCTGCTGTAGCAGGATCCGTCCCGTCTGGTCGATCAGGAGCAGGTGCGCGGTGACCGCGATCGGCACGGAGCGTGGGGGGTGTGTGGGCTTGGTGGCGGTCGGCGCCGCGCCGGCCACGGGCCCGCTGCTGCGCGGTCCGGCCGCCCGGCTGGCCGCTAGTGGGTGGATGCGCGGACCGCTGGCGTCGGCAGGGTGCGTCGGTGGATCGGCGACCGTACCGGATCGGGGTGTGCCCCGAGGCGTGTCAGACGGGGCCATGGTCGTCCTGTGTGTGGCACGGCGAGGTGGTACGGACGCGGGTGACCGCGCGGGTGAGGGCCGAGATGAGGGCGTCGATCTCATCGAGGGTGAGGGCTTCGTTGTCCGCGTCGTCGGCACCTAATCCGATGGCGATCATCGGCTGGTGGGTGGTCGTGGCGGTGACGTACTGCTCGATCGCGACCTGGATCGCGGTGGTGTCCCGCAGGCCGGGGATCGGTGGCAGGTCGATGACCGTGAACGCGGAGATGTGGTAGTCGCCGGGGCCGGCGGGTTCGGCGACCAGGTGGCCGGCGGGCTGYGTGCACCACGGTGGGCAGGAACGGTCGGCGGATCGGGTCATGCTGTGCCGCCTGTTCCAGGCTGGTGGGGGTGGCTGCTGGTGTGGAGGTGGGTCCCGTCGTCCAGGTTGCGCAGGCCGTCGCGTACTCGTTGCAGYAGCGCCAGGTCGAACCCGATCGGGTCCTGTGTCGTCTCGGTGAGGCCGGGGGATGTGGCGCGCCGCGGTAGATCCCCAGCGGCGGTGTCCCGCGGCACCTGGGTGGATGGGGTTGTGTGCGGCAGGCTCGCCCAGGTCACCTTGCCTTTCGGCCGGTGGCCGGCGGCGGTGCGGACCCGGGCCTGGTAGTGGCCGCTGTGTCCGCTCAGGGCGGTGACCAGTTGCAGGCCGCGGCCGTCCTCGGCGTCGGGTCCGGCGGTCCGGCGGGTGGGGCGACCAGCGCCTGCGTCCCACACCTCGACGATCAGGTCCTGAGGGCTGTAGGTCAGGCGCATCGCGATGCGGGAGGTCAGGTCGTCGTCCCCGCTGTGGCGTGCGTGGTGGCTGGCGGCGAGCGGGTTGGTGACCAGCTCGGAGGTCACGAGGGCGGCCGTGTCGGTCAGGCTGYTGAGGCCCCAGTGGTGGAGTTGGGTTGTCACGTGGTGGCGGGCATCGGAGGCGGACCGCGGGGCGGCGGGGTAGTGCCAGATGCGGTGCGGCAGCGGCTGGTCGGGCGGTTCGGTGGGGGCGGATGGGGCGGCAGCGGTGGTGGTCACGGGGTTCTCCCGGCGGAGGGTTGCGGGCCTGGTCGCGCCCTCGCGCAGCGGGGGCGTAGACGGGGATCGGGCGGGGGTCGTCTCGTGGACGAGCGCGAGGTTGTGCTCGGCGAGTACCGCGGTGCCGCACGGCCAGGTGCCTCCGCAGCCCGCGCACACGCCATCGCGGTGAACGTGAACATCCAGGAGGTGGACGGCGGTGCGACGAAGCCGCTCGAACGCAGCACTCGCCTGGTCGGGCGCTTGTTCGCCTACGCGGCGGCCAGCCTGCCCTTCGCCGATGATCACCGGATCGGTGCCGGCATCGGCGACGATGCCCCGCAGGCCGAGGCGCCGCTGGGGCCAGGTTCGGGTAGTGACCGGTTGTCCGCCGACGGGCGGAGAGCCGTAGCCATGCAGAGACACCTCGGGTTCTGAACGGGAAGGCGAACAGGGTCGGCAAGATCAGCGGGGTGTGGCTGTTGCGGTGAGCTCTGCGCTGTCGGTGGCGGTGCCGGCGGATGTGGTGCCGGCGAGCGCGTTGAGGGTGGCGTTCAGCGCCGCATCGGTGCCGCGGCGGCGTAGCTCGCAGGTCAGCACGTCGAGAGCGGCCAGCGCTGGCAGGGGATCGGTCCGGAGCGCTGCGGTGACGGGTGCGAGCGGCAGGGCGGCGGGCAGCGTTTCAGCGGTGACGACCCGGTCGAAGACGGTGGCCGCCCAGACCGTGAGGACGGCGGACAGCCAGCCTTTCCACTGCTCCCGGCGGGCCGCCAGCTGGCCGGCGAGCCAGGCTTCGAGGCCTTCGACAAGGTCCGCCCGTACGCTCGGCGCGGCACCGACCGCCAGCAGATGCAGGTGGCCGAGCAGCGTCCCGGTGTCCGCCGGTTCCCCCTCGGGCCCGAGCGAGGGTGCTACCAGCATCGGCGCCGGCGAACCGTCGGGATACAGCATGTGGCCGGGGGAGAGGTTCCCGAAGGCGAGTCCGGCGCTGGGACAGGCCGTGGGATCCCACCGGGCGGCCAGCCGGCCCAGCCGCATCGACAGGCTTCCCGCGAGCGCCCGCAGCTCCCCGACCTCCCCCGCCGGCGCCCGGTCGGCGTGGAAGTGATCCGYCGTGTGCTCCAGCGCCGCGGTGACCACCCGAGGCAGGCTGCGGGCCTGGGCCGGTGCCGCGACCTGCCGCAGCTGTCGCGCCGGATCACGGTGCAGTTCGCTCAGGTCGTCCATCAACGTGGCCAGCAGCTCGGTCAGCATCGCAGGCTGGGCCTGTACGCGGGCGGCTAGGCTCGGCCCCGCCGCCCAGGGGGTGAACAGCACCCCGCCGGTCAGGGCGGTCGGGGCGGCCACCCGAAGCCCGCTGTGCGCGGCCAGTGCGGTGAGCTGCTCTGCCTGTGCCTGTGCCTGTACCTGGTCCGCGCACCCGCGGTCGTCCGAGCGCACCGCGGCGAGGTCACCGTGGTCGCCGCGGACGACACGCGACAGCGCACCCCCAGGTCGCACCGCCGCGCACACCACGGACCCCCCGACCTGGACCCGGYTGGCGAACGTGGTGCCCGCCGTGAACAGCGGCCCGATGTCCACCCGAAACTGCGGCCACAGTTCCGCGGTCGCGGACACGATCCGCCGTCGCGTGTCCTCGACCAGCCACCGCACATCGGCATCCGGCCAGCAGGCCGGGCAACCGGACGGCCGGCTCACCGCGCCAGCTCCCCGCTCCCCGGCAGGACGCAGTCGTCGCCCCTCGCACCGCCCGGACCTGCAGGCCCACCCACGGCGAAGCCCGTCGAGCCCGTCATGGATGCGCCTGCGACCAGCCGGCTACTCCGATGCGGCCTCTGGCCGGTCGACACCGCCGGCTCCATCCGGCCGGTGCGGGTGGCGCCGGGTCCGGGGGGATGGTCGCGGAGTGTGGCGTCGGCGATCCACGTCATGGGAACGGCCCTCACTGACGGTAGGCAAAGTGGAACCGTTACACCATCGCCCCAGCCGTGCCGCCGGTCATTCCCTCGAACGCGAAGAAGCTGTTCGTCTTTCTCGACCCCGTGTGAGCTGGGAAAACACCAACGGCGGCAGCAATCGTTTCGCGGCGATACCGCCCCTGCCTCCCCGGGGCGTGATCGATCGACTACCGTGGACAGGCCTCCGGAATCGCGAGATGACACTCTGTCACGGAAGGGACTCACGATCGTCGTGGCCACGCCCAGCCATCGCGTCGAGCAGGACGAATTGCGGGAGCGGATGCGCGCCGTCGGCATGTCCCACGACGAGATCGCGATCGAGTTCGCCCGCCGTTACCACTACCGTCCCCGCGCCGCGCACCGGATCGCGCACGGCTGGACTCAGCAACAGGCCGCGGGCCGTATCAACGCTCACGCCGCCCGCACCGGCCTTGACCCGCACGGCAAGGCCCCGATGACCGRCCCCCGTCTCAGCGAGCTGGAGAACTGGCCGCTGCCCCTGCGTCGCCGGCCGACCCCCCAGCTCCTTGCGCTGCTCGCCGAGGTCTACGGCACCAGCATCCACAACCTCATTGACCTTGATGATCGCGAGCAGATGCCCCACGACGATCTGCTCCTCATCGCGCAGATCCACAAGAGCATTCCACGGCCGGCGCAGGACGGCACCGCACACAACGCCACCGCGATCAGCAGCCGACCGCGGCCTGAGCCGGTCAGTGTCGAACACGTGCGTGTGCCCGCTCTTCCGGGCCGGGTGAGCTCTGTCGCGCCCGCTGGCAACGATCCCATAGAGGAGGACATCGACGCGGATACGGCTCTGCGCCGCGCGCACGAGTGGCTGGTGACCGAACCACCCCAGGTCGTGGAGACCCGCGTAGGAAGGCGGATCGGCGAGGCGTTTACCCGCACGGTGGAAGGCCGGGTCGTGCAGCTGCGCCGTCTGGATGACTTCGTCGGCGGCCGGGACCTGCACGAGTTGGTCTCCCGGGAAGTCGCCGCCACGACCGCCGTGCTCGGCGACGCGATCTACGATGAGCATCTCGGACGTCGGCTGCAGTCCGCGGTCGCGGAGCTCTGCCAGCTCGCCGGATGGGTCGCGATGGACGCCGGCCACACCCAGGCCGCGCGCCGTTTCTATCTCGACGGAGTGAAAGCCGCGCACGCTGCGGGTAACAGCCCGGTCGCGGCGAACCTGATCTCGACGTTGAGCTACCAGTTCGCGAATCAGCACGACCCGCGCACCGCGATCCTGTTGGCCCGCACCGCCCTGCGCGGAGCGGAGGACTCCGCCACACCGGCCACTCTGGCGCTGTTGTACGAACGGATCGCCTGGGCACATGCGAAGGCCGGCGACCGGTCGGCCACGGAGAAGGCGCTCGCCGCGGTGGAACGGCACTACGAGCAGCRCCACCCTGACGACGAACCGACCTGGGTGTACTGGCTCGACGACAACGAGATCCAGATGATGGCCGGCCGCTGCTACGTCGAACTCGGCCTCCCGAAACGCGCCGAACCACTGCTGGTCGACGCGGTCGCCCGCTGCGACGAAGACCACGCCCGCGAAGCCGCCCTCTACCGCTCCTGGCTCGCCGAGGCCTACCTGCAGACAGGCGATCTCCACCGGGCCGTCGAGGAAGCCTCACACGTCGTCCGCCTCGACGCCCGCGCAGGATCAGCACGCACTTCCGACCGGGTCCAACACCTGCGCGCTCGTCTCGCCGCGTTTCGAGCCGATCCGGCGGTCCGCGCCTTCGAGGACCTCTACGAAGCTGAAGTGGATCTTCCAGGCCTCCCACATCGGCCCCRCTGACTGGCTTGCCAGCGGTCAGCGGCACGGTGAAGAAGGCCACGATCCCCTAAGCACGCAGCGACTGGCGGAAGCATCATGGGCTGCGGCCAGCCGACACCTGGTCTGGAGCGGCAGGCCACGAATCCCGCACACCCGCACCCGTCGCGCGATTCATGGGGCAGGACTGCCTGGTGCCGCCCGGATGGGCGACGCGGGTACAAGCCCGGCGGCGGCTCCGATGAACGCGACCGTCTGGTCGAGCGTCGAGTGTTCCGGGACGACCTGTTCGCCATCTACCCCGAGAAGATCACGGGGCAGGTACCAGCCGCGCATGTCCTCGCTGGTKAACTCGGCCGCCTGCGGCCGGGTGGCATGACGACGCAGCGTCTCCTCCAGCGACACGTCAAGGTAGAAGACGAAACTCCGGCCCTGATGCGCACCAAGCAGTCCTTCGATCATGCTGGCGTAGCGGGCCGCGGTGAGGATGCCCTCCAGCACAACGTGGAAACCATGATCAAGACAGAAACGCACGGTCTGATCGATCAGCGCCGGAGCGAACCCGCCGGGATCGCAGGGCCCCGGCAAGTTTGCTGACGCGTAGGCGGTGGGTCAGGCCTGGGGTTTGTGGTGGGGCTGTGTAGCGGGAGACCGGCCCGCGGTCGGGGGCTTCATGGGTGCGGGCACGACACCTKGAGATCATGGAGGTTCCTACGCCATCATGATCGACCTGAGGTGCCGTGCCCGCCGTACCAGTATCACCGCCTGTTCCTGTTCTCGATCAGCTGGCTGTCGCTGTCACTGACGGCTATCAGGGCCCGTCCTCGTTGTCGGGTCTGCTGGCGGTCTTCGGCCGGGTGCCGGATCCACGGAAATCCCGAGGGCGGCGGTACAGCCTGGCCGTGGTGCTGACCTTGGCGACCTGCGCGGTCGTCGCTGGCGCGCGGTCGTTCACCGCGATCGGCGAGTGGGCCGCTGATGCCGGTCAGGCGGTCGCCGGTCCGCTCGGGATCGTCCGGGTGCCTGAGGAGTCGACGTTCCGCCGGGTGTTCGCAGCCCTCGACGCWGATGCGCTGGACACGGCGCTGGGAGCCTGGGCCGCCGCGGTGACCAGCCCGCGGGAGGGGACGCGGCGGCGGGTCGCGGTCGACGGCAAGACCCTGCGTGGCTCCCGCACCGGCGAGGTCGCGGGTCGGCATCTGCTCGCCGCGCTCGACCATGACACCGGTGTGGTGCTCGGCCAGGTCGCGGTGGACGCGAAGTCGAACGAGATCCCCGCGCTACCCGTCCTACTCGCGGGCCTCGACCTGGCCGGTGTGATCGTTACGGCGGACGCGTTGCATACCCAGACCGAGACCGCTCGCTGGCTGGTYGGCCGCGGGGCGCACTACGTCCTGACGGTGAAGGCGAACCAGCCCAGCCTGTATGCCCAGCTCGCGGCTCTGCCCTGGGGCCAGGTGAGGACCAGCGCGCGGACCGTCGAGCGGGGCCACGGCCGCCGCGAACGGCGCACGGTGAAAGCCACCGAGGTTCGCGCCGGGCTGTTGTTCCCGCACGCCGTGCAGGCGGTGCGGATCACTCGTCGACGTCAGCCACTCACCGGCGGGCTGGTCGAGACCGAGGTCGCCTACCTGGTCACGAGCCTGCCAACCCATCAGGCGAGCCCGGCTGAGCTCGCCGCGTTCACCMGGGAGCACTGGCACGTGGAGAACCGGCTGCACTGGGTCCRCGACGTCACGTTCGGCGAGGACCTCGATCAGGTGCGGACCGGTAACGCGCCCCAGGTCATGGCCAGCATGCGCAACCTCGCGATCACGATCCTGCGCCTGGCCGGTACTACGAACATCGCCGCGGGAATCCGTTATCACGCCCGCCGCCCCGAACGCCCACTGGAGACGATCATGAAGATTGCTTGCTAAGCGACAACTTTGCCGGGGCCCTGGCCGGGATCGTCCCGTTCTCTGAGCACCACCCGGCGCAGGTAGTCCTGCTCGACCTTACCAACCGCCAAAAGTGTTGAGTCGCCTCCAGGCTGGGCATCCACGTCGTGAACATGTTCGCGACGTGGGCTGTCGCATGCGAAGCCTTACACGGTTTCCCGAGAGTCGGGTGTCGGTAGCGAGCGCCGCGCAGGCGGCCGACAACGGTCATCGGGTGGGAGAAATGAGCACGGGTTCCAGCATGATTCTGGAGAGATCGGCGTCGCTTGACCATGATCGGATGTGATCGAGGCGGTGCTYTCCTTCGCTCCGCAGTTACCGGAGCTGGGGGAAAGTCCCGGTGGCCAGCCCTAGATTCTTCAGGTCGTCGCTCAGCCAGCGGGCGGCGACGCTGGACGCGGGTCGKACTTCGGCCATGTCGTCCGCGGCGGTGTGGGCCMAGCCCAGGCTGGCGGTCGACTCGCGTCCGCGCTGCGCCAGCCAGGCCCGTACCTGTCCGAGCATCGCCGGGAACCGGTCTGCTGACGGTTCCGGCTCGGCGTAAGCGATGATCGCTCGGCCGGATGCGGACCGGATGGCCGGCTCGCGTTCGGCGGCGAACTGTGGGAGCAGCGCCACCGGCACTCGCGTCAGCGATAGGCCCGGCGGTTGGTCGCCGCTGGCGCTTGTGAATTCCATGACGACGCCGAACGGCGCGAGCGCCGCACCCGGCATTGACCAGCTGAGTCGAGCGAACGCGTGCGCCGCGGCCTCGTCGTAGGCGTCGCAGGCGCGGCCGTAGACCTCGACCTCGAACTCCATGAGTCGCTGTGGCGAGAACCGGTCCCAGACCCACCCGCCGGTCGGATGCTCGATGTCCGCGGTTGGCAGGTGGGACTCCACGTGTTCCGCGGCACTGTCGTCGATCCAGCGGACGAGGTCGTCGAGGTCACTGCCGCCGATCTTCCGGCCGTTGAGCACGATCCTCGCGTTGCGTGCCCCGCCGACCGCGTCGAGGATTTTTACGGCCTGCGCGCGTACCCGTTCGGCGGGCAGCGGCTGTTGGAATCGCGAGCCCCGGTTGAGCARCCGCCGCGCGAGGTCGAAGCGGTGCTCGGCGACCCACACGCCGTCCGAGGCACCCAGCCGATGGTCCCAGGACAGCCTCTCGATCGTCGCCTTGGCGACCTGGTTGCGGACCATGGTCCACGGCCAGACGTCGCCTTCGGGCGCTCCGCCGCTGATCCACGCCGACCAGCCCACCGTCGATCCGCCAGCCAATGGATGCACTCCCTGCGGCAGCTCGGTTACGAGATCCGCCGCCGGCGCGGACCTGGCGAACCCGACGTCGATGCGGGGCCCAGACACGGCGACGCCCAGTTCGACCGGGCCTGCCACGACCGGCCACGGGACGGTGTCGGCAGCGAGGCCTCCTAGCGCGTCAGTCCAGGTGCGCAGCGCGCGGAGCAGGCGCGCGCCGCTTGTCGTCGGGTCGAGCGCTTTGTCGTCCGGCGCGCGCCAGTCCCGGTGACCGGCGAAGGCCGTCTTGAGGATCCAGGCGGCTGCGCCCGGGTTCGCCGCGACCCACGCGGTGAGCAGGTCGTCAACGGCGTCAGGCCCGTTCGCGCTGAGGGCGGCCACAGCCGCGGCCCAGCGCCATCGGTTGAAGCTCATCGCGTCAGCCATGACTTCGCTGGCGGGCACATCTCCTGACAAGAGCGCCTGGGCCGCGAACCAGTGCTGGAAGATCGGCAGCGAGAACCGGGCCGTGCCATCGACGGCGTCGGCGACGAGCCGGCTTGACCGAGCGATCTGGCGGTCGCCGAACGAAAGCCCGTCGGTGCCGGAGCGGGTGAGTGCCACGGCCATCGCTGTGAGGACCGATCGCGTCTCGGTCGAGGTGACCGCCGCGCGCTGCTTCCCGTGCTTGAGAGCGTCCTCGACGAGCCCCCGGATCAGGTCGGCCTCACCGCGCGGCGCCTCGTCCCGCGCTAGCATCGCGCCGGCGGCGAGCGCGAAGAACGGCCGCGCGACGGTCGTGCGCATGTTGGCCGTCCACTGCCACGTGTCGTGTGCTCGCCCCCCTGCCAGTTCAACCAGGCTCTGAGCCTCGTCATCGGCCAGAAGCGGCGCCGTCAGCTCCTCTGCATCCGTGGGCGCGAGGACGCCGGGCCGCGCTGTGAGCAGCATGCGGACGTTCGTGAACGTCCGAACGGTCGTCCGCGCCGCTTCCAGCAGCGCCTGCGCGGTGAATGGGTCCACCTCGTCGGCGCCGTCGACGACGGCGGCGGCGCCGCGGCCGTGCCGCCACGCGGCGCCCACCTGCCGTTCAACGGCAGCCTCCAGCGACTCGGCGACGAGGTCGCGGGCGTTGCACCAGACGGGGAACGGCGCCGACTCGTGCGCGGCGAGGTCTGTGATGCGGGCCCGGTGCCAGGCCTCGCCGATTTCAGACTTGCCGGAGCCGAAGTCGCCAAGCAGCACCCGGACCTCGCCCGCCGGAACCTGCACGATCTCGACGTGCGCGAAGTGCGGCGCCAGCGTGTCCTCGTCCAGTTCATAGGGCTGCAGGCGTACCGCGCGCCGCGCTCGCGAGCGGGCTTCCAGGGCGCAGGCCAGGTCGGGCGAGCTGAGCCCGGCGCCGGGGCCGACCAGTTGGAGGAGCAGGTCCCGCACTTGCAAGCTGCGCTGCTGCGCCCAGCTCTCGCATATCGCCGTCCGATTGGCGTCGCCAAGTCCGGCGGCGATCGCCGGGTACGTCAACTCAACCAAACGCAGTGCCCGTGATAGGTGCTCCGGCGACTGCACCCAGTCTGTCGACGCCGCGGCCAGCATCGCGTCGAGACGAGCGGCCAGGTGCGCCTGGATCTCCTCGACCGGCGCAGCGAGCTCCTCCGCCGTGAGGGTCTTGAGCCACTTCCGATAGGCGCGCCACGGACACGGCCACTTGACCCGCTTGCGTACGCGGCGACAGACCGCCCGCCGGAACGTCGCCTTCCGCGCGAGCGCCCGAGCCGCGGGCGAAGCCACGGACGCGAGCAGACGCACCCCGCCCGCGGCGGCCAAAGCCCCCAGCCCGGTCATTGCCCTCCCTGGGTGAGGCGGCGAGTTGATATCGGTGCCTGACACGCCAGCCGCCGAGACGTGCCTGTGCCGGCGAGGAGCCGACGAGCGTTGTCTACCAGAACCCCCGTCAGCGCCGGCGGTCGGCTCATCATCCGCTCATCGATCGAAGCGCATATTGAATCATGGTCTCCAGGTCGCGATCGTCAGCGCCGGAATGACCGGGGGTCCGCCCCTGTAGGGCGGGGTGGCTTCCGACCGCGTAGGTCACCGATCAGGACGATCAGGTCGGGAGCCTGTCGGTCGGTTCAACTGTGCGTCGACGAGTTCGGCTTCAAGGTCGGCGAGGCGTTTGTCGAGGAAGCGGTTGTTGGAGCGGGCGGCGTGCAACTTCTGCTCCAGGCTCCGGTTGCCGTCGGCGAGTTGGCGAACACGCTGCTTGAGCGCGCCGTTCTCCTCTGCGAGGCGTTGGGCGGTGCCCTCGGTGTACTCGGCATGCAGGTCACGGAGTTGTCCGAGGAGGATGCTGATCCGTTCCCGTTGGGTGTCGATTTCGGCGTAAGCGACCTTGATGGCGTCCTCGGCGTTGAGAGCCCGCTGGTGCCAGGATGCTTCGACCTGCGCGTCGTGTGCTTCCTGGGTTCGGCGTCGCTGGTCGCCGCTGGCGGCGATCGCCGTGGTCATCAGTTTGTTGGCGTCGGTGTTCTGGTAAAGGAAGGTGCGCGAGACGCCGGCCCGTCGGGCGACGGCCGGGTAGGTGATCGGAATTCGCTCGCGGCGCAGGGTGCGCAGCGTCGCCTCAACACGGGTGAGCTTGTCGCGGGTGGCCTGCTGGCGGGCCTGGTTGGCGGCCGTCGTGCGCGCTACTCCCGCGTCCAGGTTGGTCATGCGCTGGCGTCCGCGCCGCCGATGGTGGCCAGGTCGGTGGTGCGGAAGCCGGTGGTCCAGAGGCGGTGGAAGTAGTCCTGGGGGCGGCGCAGGTCCAGCGCGAGTGCGTCGTCGAGCAGGCCGAGTCCGGCGAGGGCGCGTTCMAGGCCGATGATGGCGCGGGCGGTGGGCTCGAACTGCTGGTGCAGCCAGTCGGCCATCTCGTCGGTGGGTGCGCGTTCGGCCAGGGAGTACCACTGCTCGCGTTTGCGCCGCCAGTAGTGCAGGTCGGCGCCGGTCATCACGAACTTGTCGCAGTGCTCGCAGTCCAGCTTCCACGGGCAGGCGCCGCCGTCAACGACGACCTGGTAGGTGCAGATCCCACCTTCAGTCGGGGTGGCGCGCCGTCCAAGATCGATCGCGAGGGCGTGGACCTGCTCGTGCGGCAGCGGTGTCACCTTGTCGGAGATCAGCTGGCCGGGTTGGGGCGCGCCGGGGCCGGTGACCCATACCTGCTGGAGAACGTCGTCGAGGTCGCTGAGCGCGACCTTCGCATAGTGTTCGGTCATCCGTTCGGAGACGTGGCCAAGGTAGCGCTTGATGTGCGTCAGGCTGGCGCCGGCGGCCAGCAGTCTGGTCGCGAGCGTGTGGCGGGCCTGGTGCGGAACCGCCGGGCCCAGGTTGAGGCCGTGCAGCCAGCGGCGGAAGTGCCCGTGGAACCAGGTGTAGCTGACGGCGTGAGTGCCACGCGGGTTCTTGTGGCCGCGGGGGAACATCGCCATGGTCGTGCGTTCCTGCGATGTCGGGGTCCGCGCGTAGCGCTGCTCGAAACGKGTGATGGTCGTGCGTTGCCGTTCCCGCAGCCGCTCGTGAAGGTAGTCGGGGATGCGGATGGCCTCGTTGTAGTTGCCGACCTTGGTCTGATCGTGCCAGAGGAGCGGAACGCCGTTGTAGATTCCGACGCAGTCCAGCCGTAGCCCGAGAACCTCGCCGGCCCGCCGCCCGGTGACCACGATCGTTTCCCAGATGTCGCGGGCTCCCCGGCCTTCGATGTCGGTCTGGTCGAGCAGGGCGAGGTTGGCTGGGTCAGCGAGGGCGCGGGCGGTGTCGTCGGTGTAGGGGCTGCGAGGCCGGAAGATCGGCTTGTCTYCCGTGGGGAAGGCGGCGACGAACTCCCGGTCCAGCCCGATCTGCTCGGTGCGACCGGACTCCAATGCCGCCCGCATGATCCTGCGAAGAATCTCGAAGGTGCTCTTGCAGTTGACGTCGGTGACGACGGGCCGCTTGGCATGGTAGCTGGGCCGGAGCGCCGGTAGCTGGTCTCGGGCTCGGCGACGATGATCGGCAACGAACTGATCGACGTGTGCCGCGCGCAGTAGCGACGGGTCCTGGCCGGYGGCGGGAGCGTTGGCCTCCAGGAACGCCCCGAGTTCCTGGACCGCGACGCGGATCGCGAAGAAGGTGCCCCGGCCGCGGGGGCAGTCGACCGAGCGCAGAAGGTCCGCGAGGTGGTCCCAGAGCAGATCACGGAGCCACCGTTGCGGAATCTGGGTCAGGTCGAACCTGCTGTTGAGATGGGTGATCCTGCGGCCGAAGTGCTCGAAGTCGATGTATCCGGCCGTCTTGCTCTCGCTCGGCGCCACGTAGACGATCTCCAGATCGCGGCGGATCTCGGACACGATCATCCGCTCGTGCGCGCCTGCGCCGACGAGGTCGTAGTCCGCCATCGAGGTGAGGCCGCGGCAGCCGTCGACGACTCGCAGGATCGCGTGCATCCACCACCGGGTGTGATCGCTGCGCTGGCTGTAGGCATGCAGGGCCCATTTCAGTTCCGCCGTGACCAGTGGGCTCAGGCCGTGCAGGCTGATCTGCCCCGGCCGGGCGGCCGGCTGCACCTGGCGGCACCAGCGTCG
Organism: Frankia sp. CcI156; assembly: GCF_001983015.1. Classification (NCBI taxonomy): domain Bacteria; kingdom Bacillati; phylum Actinomycetota; class Actinomycetes; order Frankiales; family Frankiaceae; genus Frankia; species Frankia sp. CcI156. The sequence goes on along the minus strand of NZ_MOMD01000054.1, from coordinate 7,367 downwards.
AAACGCCGGCTCGTCGTCATAGGAGACCGCGACGCTGCGACCACGGCGATCGAACCAGCGGCCCCAGTTGGATGGCAGCTGGGCGCCGCCGGGGCGCCCAGCCCGTCGGTAGAGCTTCTCGTGGTCCTCACACAGCCGCAGCGGTGAGCGGGCCAGATCCGTGCAGCACTGCGCGGCGCACGCGCCGAACGAGGCGCGCGGCGCCTGGACGACCATCCACGCCTCGAACTCGCCGTCTTCCAGCACGCGCACAGACCCGGCCCGCTTCTGCCAGCGGCGCAGGTGGAAGGCGCACAACTCGGCGAACACCTTCCGCTCCGCAGGCCGGCCGCACCGCGGCACCCGACAGCCGCCAGGCGCGGCCAGCCGCTTCTGCGCGGCGACCGGCGCGGCGGTGCGCAGGAACTCCAGCCGTTCCACGCCGGCGGCCTGTGCCTCGCGCCAGCGGATCAGGTGATTCCCGCACAGCTCGCGGGCACGGATGTAACCGTCGCAGCCCTCGATCAGGCAGTTCCAGTGCAGCGCCGGATGGTCGCGCGGGACGCGGATGACATCGTCCCGAAACAGCGGGTCGAAACCCGGCCCGCCGATCAGAGCGGTCAGAACTTCCAACCGGTCCCGCGACTCCCGGCTGGGCCGCGGCAGGGCGAGTCGGGCGGCGGTCTCGGTCACGTCTGGTTCCAGACCTTGCGCAGGGCCGCGTCGAACTGGGGATCGTGGATGTCGGTATGGCCGTAGATCTGGTCCACCGTGGCGGCGGACGCCCAACCGCCGGCGTCGCGGGCGATCGTGAGGTTGCCGCCCGAGGCGTCCAGGACCGCTGTGGCGAAGGTGTGCCGCGCCTGGTGCGGGTGAACCCGGCCGAGCCCGGCCCGCAGGCCGACCCGGCGGAACATGYTGCGCGCACCCGCGGCCGACAGCGGCTGCCCGTGGTCCTCACCGGCGAGCTGCACCAGCAACATCCCGTGGCCGCTCGCCGCGGAGCGCGGGTACTCGCTGGTCATGTAGACGAAGTAAGTGTGGATCATCTCGGGGCTGACCCGGCGGATCAACCCGCCCTGTACGACCCCGTTCACCAACTGCCAGGGGTGTTTCGTCTTCGCCCTGGCCTTGTTGACGTTGCTCTCGCGGTGGCAGATGTGCACGTGGGCGCCGCGCGCCTGGGCGCAGCCGGCGTTCTCCCGCAGGTGCAGGTCCGCGAGATGCAGCCCGCACAGCTCGCCGATCCGGAACCCGCCGTCATACAGCCACGTGACGATCATGCGGTCGCGAGCCGTGGTCGCTCTCCGCAGCAGCCGGCCACGGCCCTCGTCCGGCAGCATCTTCGGATGCCGCTGGGTGCCCTTGCCCGGTGCCAGCGGGTTGGCCGGCATCGTCGAGGTCACATGCCCCAGCAACGACCTGTTCCGGTCCAACTTCGAGGGCAATCGAACCTGGTCCAGGTCTCGCCGGAGCTCGACGTGGCGATGCTCGTCCGAGAGTCCGAGGTAGAAGCCCTTCAGCACCGATGCCGCGGTGCCCAAGGTCGTCGCGCTGTAGGRCCGCTTGCCGACCCGCCATGGCTCGCCCAGCGGCATCCGCACCTCGGCGCCGACGATCCCCATGTACCGMTGAAGATCCCGCAGCCGCACTGCCTCAAGCTGGAGTGCTTCGCGTTCCAACCACCGCAGATGATCCACCAGCAAGTACGCGTACGTCCGCTGCGTACCTGGCTCGCCCTCATACCGACGCAGGAACCGGTCCGCGTCCTCGTAGACCGCGCCCTCGGGCCACAGGATCGTCCACGCCCGGCGACCGCCACCGAAGACGATCTCCTGCACTCGTATCTGCCCAACGACCCGTCTGCGGTCCACGCATCCTCACATCCCCACGTCCCGAACGTAGAGATCATGAAAGGTTAGAGGCCCAGAAGGATCAACGATCCACGCCGCCGCAGACGTCACGTGYACCAGGAGGACGGTCGGAAAGCTCCACCAGCGCGACACCACGCCCAGCCCGCGCTCGTAGCGCCCGCGCGACCGAGCTCTTCCCCGCTCCCGAGTTGCCGCGAATCACCACCAGCATGGTCGTCGCTGATCCTGCCATCGCCTCGTCCGGCACCTCCACGATGCTGCCAGTACCGACACCACGACCGACAGCCAGTCCGGACGCCCGTGACGGTAGGTGATCGGCGCATCCGGCCGCGCTCGCTTTGCAGACGTGCGTGACGTGGGCTACGCCCACGAAGAGATAGCGCTCAGTCTCCRCATTCGCGCAGGTCACGTAGACGATGCCGCGCGAGCAGATCGTTCGTCGCGGCGGGAATGACGCCGGCGGCTGTCCGGGCGATGGTGTGACAGTGTCCGCTCGTCCGCCACGAAGGACCGTCTTGATGTCGGCTGCCCTGGTGGCGTGGAGCTGCCCCGCCCGGCGTGTAGTTGGAAAGGACCGACCTGCATGACCATTGAGTTCAGTGCCGAGCCCGACGATCAACTCCGGGCTGACGTTGCCTGGCTCGGAGCGTTCCAAGATGTGCCCGGGGTGCTGGAGTCGTTTATCGCCAGGCACGCGCCCCGTCTATTCGCGCTCGTCGAGCAGGACGTCGGTCTGTTGGAGGATGCGGTGTTCGGCTGGGGCTTCCAGTTCGACGACCACGCCTTTGTCATCGCGGGTGGCGCGACCCTTCACGCGTCGTGTGCCCACGCGGAGGACGCCGTCAGGATCTTCGCAGTGGCCGGACGGAACCTCCGCCTCGTCTGGCACACCCCTCTCGGCATGCGTTCCTCGGCAGGCAGCGGCGTCGTGACACAGCGGGTGATCCGGTGACCGCCAGCGACTCCTGCCCCGCGTGGTGCCAGCTTCCAGAGGGCCATCTCCGTCCCGAACCCGGTGGCCCCRGCGACCACCACATTGCGGAGATCGCGGAGATCGACATCCCGGAGATACCTGGGCTGCGGTCCGCGAGYGGCCTGCTGCGCGTACGGGTCGAACAGCGGATGACGGCGTCCACCGTCCATCCCGCGGTCGTCAGTGCCGACTTCGGTGATCGTGCGCCCACCCGCAGCGGCATCGAGTACCTCACCGCGCAGGAAGCGCACGCCCTCGCCTGGATGYTGATCCGCGCCGCGACCACCATCGATGCCGGAGCCTGCCTCCAGCACCCAAAACGGAAGGATGTTGCAGGCGAACGGGCCTGACCCTTTGGACGCAGCGACAGGCACGCGGCACTCCAAGCCCCGAGYTCGGTCAGCCACTTGGGACCGTAGGGGGTCTGGCAAGCCACCTAATCAGGGTGCAACCGAATAGCTATTCCGCTTCCAGTAGACCGGTGTGTTCGAGGAGGCTGCGGCCAATTCGTTCCGCCACGCTTACGGCTACGGCGTTTCCGATCGCCCGCATGGCCGCCGTCCGTGTCGCTGGGAACTCATAGTTGTCCGGGAATGATTGAATTCGAGCTGCTTCTCRGACGGTCAAGTAGCGGACTGACTCGTCGTGGAAGCGGATCATCGCTTCCCCTCCGCAGACCCCGTGCACTCCCGCCTTGAGGGTCTTGGCCGGCCAGTCTATCAATCCGCCGGTATGCCGTTTGTAGGTGCGCGCGCCGGGAATCCCGCGGTGGTTGACGAATTCCTCATGGTCAACATTGTCGATGGGTTCCGGTAGGCCACACAACCCGTCACGTGTGGTCTTCCAGCGAAACTGATCCGCCGTATCAAATTCTTGCTGGCGGAGCGTGCGTACCCGCGCAGCGAGCCGCGGCGGAATGTCTGGCCGTTCAAGAATCTCGTGCTCTTCCCAATATTCCCCTGTCAACCATTGCGCGCGTAGGAGCTGATCCCTGCTATGGCTGGCCGCAATACCAGGCCAACTATCGAAGTTCGCGACGTCGGTTCGAATGCCGACAAGGAAGACGCGCTCTCTTACTTGCGGGACACCAAGATCCGCAGCGTTGATCTTGGATCGATAGACTCGATAGGCGAGTCCATTGCGATCCCCTTGCCTTACTCGGCTCCAGTGAGTCTGCCACGACTCGTCGGTTCGGGGCATGATATCTGGGTTGGAGAGCTGGTCGAAGATGTAGTTGTAATATGGTAGAAAATTGGGTCGCAGCAGTCCTGGCACATTTTCGAACACGAATAGTTTCGGGCGAAGTCTGCGAACCGTCTCGATCGCGGCGGGGAACATGTTGCGCTTATCGTTGTGGCCCGCATGTACCCCACTGATCGAAAACGGCTGGCAAGGTGGCCCACCGGCGACAAGATCTACACCATCAAGATGTAGATCGTCAAGTTCCTCCAACCATTTGAGGACGTCCATCTCGCGGACATTGTCACTCTTCCACAGCGATGGGGTACGCTCGGCGTTGGCGCGGAGGATGTGACTGGGCTTGGACTCCTTCTCGACAAGCTGCTCGTRCTCGAAGTCGGCGTTACGCATACCGAGCGCCATACCGCCACCACCAGCGAAGATCTCTACCGATCTTGGCATTCGGCCACCACGCCCCTACTTCCCGAAAGTTGTCCACCTTAGGCCTATTATGTCGAATTTTTTCAGGTGTGTCGAGAGGCTTGGGAGCGTACGAGGTATTCGACCTCGTCCGCGACGTCGCCGAGGTTTTTCTGGAGCCGTGACTCGTAGACTCGGTAGACGGTCCACCCTGCCTGTTGCAATTCATGGGTCACCCGCTCGTCGCGGGCCATGTTGTTCCGGATCTTCTTCCGCCAGAAGTCAGGGTTGTTCATCCGCTCGAACTGACTATCGAAGGTCGGCATGCCGCGCACCCGCCAGGCATTACCGTGCCAGAAATCACCATCAACGAAGACGGCCACACGAGGTGTCGGGAAGACAATGTCGGGCTTCCCAGGTAGACGGCTACGAATACGGTAACGTAGCCCACGTCGCCACAATGCTTGACGGAGACCGACCTCGGCCTTGGTGTCCCGGGACCTGACGGCGGACATGATCCTGCTGGTGACCTCTGGATCGCGCATCGTCAGTCCGCCCCCGTGGTTGGAGTATCACGCACTGTGGTGTGTCGAACTTCGAGTCCCGCCTGCTTTGCCAGAAGGGCGTGCCGGGTGATCTCCCCGTCGCTCAACCGCTGTCCCTGGCGACTGACGACGACGAGGAGGGGCGTGGGCTCGTGGTCGACCTCAGCGTTGATACCCRCCCAGATCAGCGCGCGAAAGTTGGCCGGTTTCCCCCAAATCATCAACCGATCGGTGCGGCCGTCGCTGACTTCGCAGCGGTTGGGCTTAGCGCGAATGGTCTGCTCCCGGATGGACCAGCCAGGGCCGAGCACCTGACGAGCCAGATGATCGGGCCCAGGAAGCCGGCGGCGTACCAGGGGGGCGTAGGGGCCGATACCGCGGCGGGCGCGATCGTAGTGCTTCATCGGCACGTCCTTGATCCACACTCTGGCGCGTTCGGGAGCGAGGAAGCGGAGAAGGACCGCCCCAATCTGGGGATCATCAACCCAGCTGTCGTAGGCCCTGGAGCGCTCCGCCTGGCTGAGGCCATCCCAGTCGAGCTGGTCGGCTCGGTCGAAGATCTCCGCGATGATCTCGCGGCGTAGCGGTTCGGGGATGTCACTCATGCCATGTACCCGAGAAGACCTCAGGGGAGGGGAACTGTAGTCGTGCTTMGTCCAGCGCCGTCTCCAGGCTTGCCGCGTCCTTGATCCATTCCTGCATTAGGCTCTCGACGGCTCGGTCCATGAACTCAAACCGGGTGCCAGCGCCGGACAAGCGTAGCGTCTCGATCTCGTCGGCGGACACCCGCTCTCGCAGATTCATGATCGCGGCGACCCGCCGGATGTCGCTAACGAAGTCGAGGGCTTCGACATGCGTCTTGCCCTCTCGTAGACGCAGGCCACGACCCAGCTGTTGAACGAAGATCCGCCGACTGTGAGTAACGCGAGCGAAACAGATGATGTTCACGTCAGGTACGTCGACGCCTTCGTTGAGAATGTCGACCGCGGTGATGATCGGTGTCTCACCGGAGCGGAACCTCATCAGGCGAAGTTGCCGGTCTCGCTGGTCAAGGCTTGCGTGGACTGCCTCGGCTCCTCGCCATTGCGGCACTCCGTTAAGGAGGGTGGCCATCCGTTCGGCGTGTTCGATCGTGCGGCAGAACACTACGGCGCGAGGCTCAACTGTACGTGCCCAGGTGTCTACTAGCTGATCGCGGATTGCCTCGTCGCGTTCCGCTACGAATAGCCGAGCATTAAGATCTTTAATGGTATATCGGTGACGACTCGCTTCCCGAACGAAATCCCAGTCGATGTTATCGGCAAACAGGCGGTACCGTACTTCGGCGAGGTAACCGAGCCGCATCCCATCCTCGATGCCGAGGGTGTAACTGGGTTCGCCGAAACGATGCCGGATGTCGAACCGGTCTCCACGCCAGGGCGTCGCGGTAACTCCGAAGTGCTGCACGTCACGAAGGAGATCGAGTAGCTCCGCGAACTRCCCGTCCTCGGCGACGTGATGAGCCTCGTCCACCATCACCAGCCCCGGTCGATAGCCTCCTTTCACATAGGACAGAGCGCTCGCGACGGTGGYGCAGGTGATCCCGCGCAGGTCGTCCGGCTTGTGGTCCCCAGTCAGGAGCTGGGTACGGGTCTCCTTACCGACGTGGTGCCATAGCGCCCGCTCTAGCTGCTCGACCAACTCCTTCGTGTGCGCCACGACGAGGACACGGTCAGCCGGCCGACGGCGAAGGTGGCGAGCAATGACCTCACCACCGATGACGGTCTTCCCGAGTCCAGTAGCGAGGACGAGTAACGCCCTACCGTGTTCCTCAAGATCCTCTACCAACCGCTGGAACGCCTCCGCCTGGTATGGCCGTAGGGGACGCTCAGGCAAGCGCGGACGGGTGACGCRCTCGTCGGCGTAGAGCTCGACGAGCTCCTTGCCTGACCACAGGTCGACCCGCACCCCTACGCGCAGCAGCTCGTCGCGGCGTCGGTCAACTGAAGGACCAAAGCGGGAGTTTGTGACGACGGCAGCCCGATCCGTCTGATAGTAAGCGCGCGCCCGAACGACCTCGTCAATCGCGCTAGATGGTACCGCCGCCCTTGCCTTCCACTTTGCCTGGAAAACCCACCGCTCGCCGAGGCGGTCRGCGAGAAGGTCGCCACCCTGATCATTGGAACCGTCGATATTGACGATGTTGGTGAACCCCAGATGCCGCAGCAGGCGCTCCACCTGCCGGGCAAACGCGACAGGGCCAATCTCGTGAAGGAACGCGGGGTCCATGAAGGAAGTCTTCACTCCACCTCCTCCCACTTGGTCTGAGGAGTGAATTGCTGGACCGCGGAGGGGCTGGTTCCGGGCATGCGGGAAGGCGCTGGGAGCCGGGCTTCCAACGCTGGTCTTATCGGTATT
>NZ_MOMD01000053.1:0-48705 GCF_001983015.1 Frankia sp. CcI156 | reverse complement strand
ACACCTCATAACCCTTCGCGGTCAGCAACTCACCCAGATACAACCCGTCCTGACCGGTAATCCCGGTAATCAGCGCGCGAGGCACGTCGAATCCTCCTGTAGACCGCCCGGTACTGGGCGGAAGGTTAGCGTCGGGTAAAGCGGGCGGGTCAGCCGGGTCCCGCTCCCGTGGTCGGCGTGGTCGGCGCGGGTGCGGCGGCCGCTGCTCCCCGGGCGATCCGGAGAAGCTGGGGAATGATCGCGACACCGATCCGTCGGGCACCGCCATTGGAGATGTGCACACCGTCGTCGTCGCGTAGCCGGACACCGTCCAGTTCGTCGACGTACTTGTCACCCGGAGTGAGAATTGACGTGATGTCGATCACGGTGACGCCGGGATGGCGAGCCGCCGCGGCCCGCAGCAGCGCGTTGAACCGCACCACCCGTTCGGCCTTCGTCTCCGGGTAGATGCCGCCGTTCGGCGCCTCGGTCGGCTTGAACACCGGGGTCGTCAGGAGCACCACCTTGGCACCCTTGGCGCCGAGCGTGTCGATGGCGAGGTCGAGTTCCCGGCCGAGGTAGGCGTCGAACCCCGGATCGCCGATGTGCGTCCACCGGCCGTCCCGCATCTGGTCGGTGACCTCCCAGCGACCGACCAGCAGGATCGCGAGCGCGGGGTTGACCTCGTTCACCCGTTGGGCGAACCGTTGCGGCCACTGGTCGCATCCGTCGGTGGTGGGACCGGCGCTGCCGAGGATGCGCCGCTGCATCCCCCGTGCGACGCCACACCCCAGCTTGGAGAAGTCGTGGATCTCCATACCCTGCTGGGCGGCCATCGAGGAGAAGTCGCTGAACCCCAGGGTGAGAGCCACCGAGTCGCCGCCGAGCAGGACCTTGATCGGGGGGTTCCCGCCGGCCTTGACGGCGACGGCCGGTTGTGGGGAGGTCGCCGCCCGCCGCGCCAACGCCTCCAGGTCCGCGGGAGTGCGCACCGACGCCGACGTCCCGGCGGTCGCCAGCAGGATCACCGCGAGCACCCCGCCCAGGGCGGCGGGCACCGTCACCCGCGGGACGGGGAAGCGTACTTTGCCCCGCCGGATCGGGTTCTCCACGAGGTGGAACGAGGCCAGTGTGATCGCCAGCGTGGCGGCGAGGCGGAGCCCCAGCAGGACCACGCCGTTCGTCCCGGTGCGGGTCGCCGTCAGCGTGAGGAAGATCGGCCAGTGCCACAGGTACAGGCCGTACGAGATGCGGCCGACGAAGGTCAGCGGGGCGGTGGCCAGCACCCTCGCCACCGGGCCTCGGGGCGCTTCCACGAGCGAGGCGACCAGCAGCATCACGATGATCGCAACCCCGAGGAAGCCGCCGGCGTAGAGTCCGCGGCTCTCCCCACCCACCGTTGTCCAGAGGAGGATCATCGCAGCCGTGGCGACACAGCCGACGACCGACATGACCGACCGGGCCCGGGCGGAGATCGGGGTCGTCCGCTGGGCCCGCCAGACGGCGAGGGCGGCCCCGACCAGCAGGGCCTGGGCGCGGCTGTCGGTGCCGTAGTAGATCCGGGAGGGGTTCGTCCCGACCACGAGCAGGGCGAGGCCCACCAACGCGGACGCCTCGGCGCCGAGGACCGCGACCGTGAGCGCGAGCGACTGGGCCTTCTGGCGCTGCCGGCGCCAGCGGTCCACGGTCTTCGCGCTGTGCCGCATCAGCAGGTAGACGATCAGCGGCCACAGGACGTAGAACTGCTCCTCAACGGACAGTGACCAGGTGTGCAGCAGAGGTGACGGAGCCGAGAAGTGGTCGAAGTAGCTCTGGTCGGACAGCGCGAAACGCCAGTTTGCGACATAGAGCAGCGTGGAGAGCGCGTCCAGCCGCAGGGTTCCCACGTCGCCGGGGRAGGCGATCCAGCGGGCGTAGGCCGCCACCCCGAGCAGCAGCAGCAGCAGCGCCGGCATCAGGCGGCGGGACCGGCGGATCCAGAAGGCGCGAAGGTCGATGCGCCGGTTGTAGCGGTACTCGGCGATCAGCAGGCCGGTGATGAGGAACCCGGAGAGGACGAAGAAGGTGTCGACGCCGAGCAGGCCGCCGGGCATCCACGAGACGCCGGCGTGATATGCGATGACGGCCGTGACCGCGAGCGCGCGCAGGCCGTCGAGCGCGGGGGAGTGCCCGAGCGGCGCGAGCACGGGTCCGGTGGCGTCGAGATCCTCCTCGACCCGCAGCGGCCCCGTCGCCTCGCGCGTGCCGGTCCGCGGCCGGGTGCCGGCCCGGGCTCTCGCCCCGGGTGCCGTCACCGTCCCGGGAGACCGGTAGGGAGGTCCGGCCGGCGGCCGGGTGGCCCCGGGCGCCGGGCGAGTCCCGCCCAGGCGGGTATTGATCGGGACGGTGTCGGTGGGCTCCGGTCCGGGTGCCACCCGGCGGTGGCGCCCACCGGAGGCGAGCGGGAAGGTGTCGGCGTCGTTGCTGGTCAGCCTCGTTCCCTCCTCGTCGCCGGGGGTTGCGTCGGCTGCGACCTCGCCAGGACATACGACAGGCAAGGCTAATCGCAGCGGCGTGGAAGGACGTACGCGCGGTGTGCTCGCCGCTGTCGCGGCGGACGCGGTGTCGAGCCGTTATCGGGACATTGGTACCTTCCGCGCGTGTCTGAGACCACGGCGGGGCTCCCCCGGATGGTGGCCCCGGCGCCGGCGGTGTCCACGGGCCAACCCACGTCTCGATTCCCCGTGATGTCGGGGTTCTCCGCGATGCTGGGGCGGGCGCGGCCCGTGCGCTGGCACCTGTGGCTGGCCGCGATCGGGCTGCTCGGTCTCGCCGTCCGCCTGTTCTACCTGTTCCACTGGCTGCATCCGGCGGTCGTGGAGGGGGACCCGTACTACTACCACGAGGCGGCGAACCTCTTCGCAGCCGGCCGGGGCTGGCCCGATCCCTACGAACTCGCCCTGTCCGGCCGCTACGTCCCCGACGCCCAGCACCCCCCACTGACCAGCGGGCTGCTGGCCGTGCCATCGGTGCTCGGATTCACCAGCTTCCTGTCCCACCAGCTGTTCTCATGTCTGCTCGGCGTGCTGTCGATCGTGCTTGTCGCCCTCGCCGGGCGGCGGATCGCCGGCCCCGTGACCGGACTGGTGGCGGCCGGGATCGCCGCTGTCTATCCGGGCATGTGGCTCAACGACCCGCTGTTGATGTCGGAGACGACCGGGATCCTCACCTGCGCGTGGATCATCCTTGCCGCCTACCGGTTCCGAGACCGGCGGACAGTCGCCGACGCCGCCTGGCTCGGAGCGGCCCTCGCTGCGGTGATGCTCGCGCGAGCGGAACTGGCGCTGCTCGCCGTGGTGCTGGTGGTGCCACTTGTCGCCACGGCCCGTGAACTCGCCTGGCGGCGCCGGATCGCCCTGGTGGCCGTCGCGGCGGCGGTGAGTGCGCTCACGATCGCGCCCTGGACCATCTACAACCTGTCCCGGTTCAGTGAGCCGGAGTACCTGTCCACCGGGCTCGGCTCCACCCTGGCGGTCACCCACTGCCCGGCCAGCTACTCCGGCCGGTACGTCGGCTGGTGGTCGTTTGACTGCATCCTGGCGTTGCCACCCTCGCCMCAGGAACGCTCCGAACGGGATGTGTTCTACCGCCGGGCCGCGTACGACTACATCAAACACAACGAGCGCAGCCTGCCCCGGGTGGCCGCGGCGCGGCTCGGTCGGACGTGGGGGGTCTACCGGCCCTGGCAGCAGGCCCGGCTGGACACCATCGAGCGGCGCCCCCTGCTCCTCAGCCAGGTCGGGATGGTCACGCTGTGGCCGTTGGAGATCGCGGCGCTCGCCGGGGTCGTGGTGCTGCGCCGCCGCCGGGTCGTGCTGCTGCCACTGCTCGCCGTGCCGATCGCCCTGAGCCTCGCCTCGGTCGCGATCTACGGGACGACCCGGTTCCGGGCCGCCGCGGAGCCCGCGATCGTGCTGCTCGCCGCCGTCGCGATCACGGCCGCCGCGCGGTGGCTCGGGCGTCGTGTAGTGGCTCGGGTGCCGCGGTAGGTTCGCGGACCGGCCGGCCGGGGCCCCTGGGTGCGGATCCGCCGGCGGGCTTCTGTGCGCGGACTGGCTGGCCGGGTAGACCGTCCGGCCGGGTAGAAAGGGTGGGTTCGCTCGGGGTGTCGACGTGGTCGCGCACACCGGACTGGTACGTTGCCTGGGTGCCGGACCTCGCTGATCTCCGGGCGCTCGGTCGGTGAATGGACCCGCCCTTTCTCTCACGGCCGCAGCCGATTCCGGCGCAGCCGCCGGCCCGGCCGGCACCGCTTCCATCCCCGAACCGCGCACTCCCGCGCCGGTCCGTCCACCCAAGGTCGTCTTCGACGGCTTCGACGGCCTGCGCGCGATCGCAGCGGTCCTCGTGGTCGTCGTGCACACCGCGTTTCCCGCTGGTTTCACCACCAGCAGCCGGCTGGGCCCCTACACCGCCCGGGGTGAGATCGGTGTCGCGGTCTTCTTCCTGATCTCGGGGTTCCTGCTCTACCGTCCGTTCGTCGCCGCCCGGTTCGCCGGCATCCGCGGCTCGGACGCCGCCGGCTACCTGGTCCGGCGGTTCATGCGGATCGTMCCGCTGTACTGGGTGGCGCTCGCCGTCACGCTGACCGTGGTCAGCAGCAAGCGGGTCGGCGTGCACGGCTTGGCYGGTCTGCTCCAGACGGCGTTCTTCGTCCAGGGTTATCAGGAGCACTGGGCGATCCAGGGCCTCACCCAGGCCTGGACCCTGGACGTCGAGGCGGCGTTCTACCTGGCGATACCGGTGTACGCGTGGCTGCTGCGGCGGCGGGACCGTCCGCCCRCCGCCCAGTTGCGCGTGGAACTCGCCGCGCTCGCGGTTACGTTCGTCGCCGCCAAGATCGTTCACTACCTGGTGATTCCGTCCACGCAGACCTGGATGAACGGCTGGAACGTCTGGCTGCCGGTCTGGTGGGACCTGTTCGCCATGGGCATGYTGCTCGCCGTGCTCTCGGCCTGGTACTCCCGGCAGGGCAGGTCGCCGCGCTGGGCGGARCTGCCCGGCTCGGGCACGGTGTGCTGGGGCATCGCCGCGTTCTTCTACTGGGTGTCGAGCAGGCATCTCGGCCTGCCGCTCGTGCCGATCTTCGAAGCCACGCGGAGCCAGGACATGGGCAAGCACCTGGGCTACGGGTTGTTCGGCTTCTTCCTGCTGCTCCCGGCGGTGTTCGGCCACGGCGACCGCGGCTGGGTGCGGCCGCTGCTGGCCAGCCGTCCGCTGGCCTTCCTCGGAGCGATCTCGTACGGCATCTATCTGTGGCACTCGGCCGTCATCGACCTGGTGCTGGAGCACAGCGGCTGGCGGCTGTGGAAGATCCCCTACCCGCCGTTTCTCCTGGTGGTCCTCACCCTGACCGTCGGGGTCTCCACCGTGACGCACTTTTTGATCGAGCGTCCCTGCATCACCCTCTCCCGGGAGTGGGCCCGGCGGGCCGACAGATGGGTGGCGAGGCGCTTCGAAGGGGCGGCGAGGGGCGGGGAGGGTGGCCTCGTGAGCGGGGCCGGCGGATCGCCGGGCGAGGTCGAGGTGATCGGAAAGCCCGTCGATAGCCCGACGGTGCCACTCGCGTCAGGCCTCATGTCACCACGGAACATGACGGACCGGGACGCGCGAGACCCGTCCCCTCCGGTCCGGTCTCTCGATCCCGACCTGCCCGGCGTGCCGGATGGACGGGCGTCGCGCGCCGGGTGGAAGCAGCCCCGGGTCGAGTTCGACGGTCTGGAATGGCTCGGGCCGCAGCCCGCGCCGCAGCCCGGTGGGCCTGGGGCACAGCCGGCCGAGCGCGGGGGGCCCGAGCGCGGGGGGCCCGAGCGCGGGGGGCCCGAGCGCGGGGGATCGGCGAGCCGGCGCTGACCCGAAAATGACCGGGCGTCGGGCGCCGCGAGGCCAGGCCGTCGGCAGGTGTCGGGAATCGGACGCCACGAACTCACCCATTTATCCACTTTTCAACCGATCTGCGCCGTCAGTCCCTGTCGTGTCCCGTCCGCACACGTTCCCACCCGTGTGCCGCGACGATCCGTGGGACGGCGTTGTCCCGCCTACCGCGGTGCCACGCCGCCACCAAAAACTACATATGGACGTCATGTGTCTGCGCAGAGTGAGAGTGATGGCGGACGGCGCACGTCTTGGTACGGGCGCCCGTTGACCACCCTGGACACCCGTCCCTAGACTTGGGGGCGTGCACGAGGGTCTGTGGGTCTCAGACCGAGCGGATCCACTCGAGCGTCGTTATCGTTTCTGACAGTTTCTTCGTTTTTGGCGTTGTTTCTGTCCCTCGGTCCCGGCGGTTCGATCCGGCCCTCGCGCGGACGACCACCCCTAGCCGGAGCCGACCCCTTGACGAGCACCACCGACGTACGACCCGTGGAGACCGTGACCATCTCGCCCAGCCCGACCACACCACAGGTAGCGGTCAACGACATCGGCTCGGCCGAAGACTTCCTTGCGGCCGTCGACAAGACGATCAAGTTCTTCAACGATGGCGACATCGTTGACGGCATCATCGTCAAGGTCGACCGCGACGAGGTGCTGCTCGACATCGGCTACAAGACCGAGGGCGTGATCCCGTCCCGGGAACTGTCGATCAAGCACGACGTCGACCCGCACGAGGTCGTCAGTGTGGGCGACCACGTCGAGGCCCTTGTCCTCCAGAAGGAGGACAAGGAAGGCCGCCTGATCCTGTCCAAGAAGCGTGCGCAGTACGAGCGCGCCTGGGGCACGATCGAGAAGCTCAAGGACGAGGACGGTGTCGTCACCGGCACCGTGATCGAGGTCGTCAAGGGTGGTCTCATCCTCGACATCGGCCTGCGTGGCTTCCTGCCGGCTTCGCTTGTGGAGATGCGCCGGGTCCGCGATCTGCAGCCCTACGTGGGCCGCGAGCTCGAAGCCAAGATTATCGAGCTGGACAAGAACCGCAACAACGTTGTGCTCTCGCGGCGGGCCTGGCTCGAACAGACCCAGAGCGAAGTCCGTTCCGAGTTCCTCGCCCAGCTGGCCAAGGGCCAGATCCGCAAGGGCGTGGTCAGCTCCATCGTCAACTTCGGCGCCTTCGTGGACCTCGGTGGTGTGGACGGCCTCGTGCACGTCTCCGAGCTGTCCTGGAAGCACATCGACCACCCGTCCGAGGTGGTCGAGGTCGGCCAGGAGGTTACCGTCGAGGTCCTCGATGTCGACTTGGACCGCGAGCGGGTCTCGCTGTCGCTGAAGGCGACGCAGGAGGACCCGTGGCGTCAGTTCGCCCGGACCCACGCGATCGGTCAGGTCGTTCCAGRCCGGGTCACGAAGCTGGTGCCGTTCGGTGCGTTCGTCCGGGTGGACGAGGGCATCGAGGGTCTGGTCCACATCTCCGARCTGGCCGAGCGGCACGTGGAGATCCCCGAGCAGGTCGTGAACGTCGGTGACGAGATCCTGGTGAAGGTCATCGACATCGACCTCGACCGCCGCCGCATCAGCCTGTCGCTCAAGCAGGCGAACGAGGCGACAGGGCTGGCTGTCGACGGCGAGGCGTTCGACCCGAGCCAGTACRGCATGGAAGYCAAGTACGACGAGCAKGGTAACTACGTCTACCCCGAAGGCTTCGACCCCGAGACCGGGGAATGGCTCGAAGGTTACGAGGAGCAGCAGGCGGAATGGGAGCGGCAGTACGCCGAGGCCCAGGCCCGCTTCGAGGCGCACCAGGTCCAGATCCGGGCCGCGCAGGAGGCCGATGCCGCCGCGGCGGCCCCCTCCTCCTACACCTCCCAGTCCGAGCAGCCTTCCTCGGCGATCGATGAAGAGGCGCTGCGTCGGCTGCGTGAGCAGTTCGGTCGGGAGTAGCCGACTCCCGTCACCGACGGTCGGGGCCCGGGGATCTTCTCCCCGGGCCCCGACCGATTTCCGATCCTTTCCCCTGCCCGTCCCAGACCCGGCGGAAGCCCAGTCCCGGGTAGAAGCTCAGCCCGGGCAGAGGGAGGTCCTGGGCCGGATCAGGACGAGGAGCGTGCCACGGCCGGGTCGACGTGATCCGGCCTGAGCAGGATCGGAACGTCGTCGCGGATCTCGTAGCGATGGCCGAGACGCGGGTTGACCAGCCAGCCGTCGACGAGCTCCAGCGGTCCCTTGTCGACCGGGCAGGCGAGGATCTTCAACAGTTCGGGTTCGATGGTCATCTCTGACGTTCCTGTTCGTCGTCTTGGGGGCCGTCGCGGGACCCGTGAGTATCCGTTCCGGATCCCATGAGCATCGCAGACACCCAGGTCGGCCCTGACCGGTCCCGACCGGGGGGCGCCAGCCATCCCGGTGTCGATCCCGGTCGTGAGGCACCGGTTCGCCTCRCTGACGGGTTATGCAACCAACTCGATGACATAAAAACTTCTGGGGGATAGCGTCGAAGTCGCTCGGCGGCCGGAGACCGGCCGCGAAGTCCCAGCTCGCCCTCATCGAGAGTCAGGTGTCCATGACTGTCCATGACTTCACCGTCGATGCCGCGGACGGAACCTCCCGCTCGCTCGGCGACTACGCCGGCCAGACGTTGCTGATTGTCAACGTTGCCAGCAAATGCGRTCTGACGCCGCAGTACGAGGGGCTGGAGTCCCTGTACCGGGATCTGCACGGCCGCGGCCTGGAGATCCTCGGCTTCCCGTGTAACCAGTTCGGCGGGCAGGAGCCGGGCACCGATGCCGAGATCCAGGAGTTCTGCGCCACGAAGTTCGACGTCACCTTCCCGGTCCTGGGGAAGATCGAGGTGAACGGACCCGACGCGGCCCCGCTGTACACCCACCTGCGTTCCGAGGCGCCCGGTGACTTCGGGCCCGATGCCGGTTTCCTCTACGAGCACATCAAGAAGACCCGGCCGGAAGCGATCGGCACCGACGAGATCAAGTGGAACTTCACCAAGTTCCTTGTCGACCCGGACGGAAAAGTGGTCCGCCGGTACGAGCCGACTGTCACCCCCGAGGAGATCCGCAAGGACCTCGAGGCCACCCTGGCCTGATGGTTCTCCCGTGCCCGGCCTGCCGCTATCGCCGGCCGGGCACGCCGAAGCCGACGGTGCCCGCCGGCTTCGCGGCAGGAGTAGGCGAGCGCGGTCAGCGGTCGCCGAACAGCGCCAGATAGCGTTCCGCCGCGTTCGGGTTCAGTACCGGCCTGTACAGCGAGGACTCCACGTTCCCCTCCTCGGCGTTGTTGAAGTACGCCTCGTAGGCCAGGGCGTCGGCGTTCGCGGTGAAGGTCTCGTACATCTTCTGGATGTAGTAGGGGTTGTCGCCACCGCCGCCGGTCGTGCGCACCAGACCCCACTCCGGAACGGCGAACTTCTTGCCGTGGGCGCGGGCGAAGGCGATCACCGTGCACAGACCGGACCGCAGATGACATTGCCGGTCCCAGATCGTCTTACTGACGGACGCGGGGTAGGAGTCGTAGGAGTCGATGCTGACCACGTCGACGTAGTCGTCACCGGGATAGRCATCCCAGATGTCCTGACCGCTTACCGGCAGGTGATCCCGGTGCGCGGTCATGTTCCAGTCGATCCGCACATGCGGCGCGGTCGACCGGATCGCCAGGACCGTGCGGCGGTAGCAGGTCTTCCAGGTCTCGACGTCGCGTGGATACCACCAGAACCAGTCACCGTTGAACTCCCAGCCGAGCCGGACGAAGGCGTCGCCGCGGCCGAACGTCGTCAGCGTGGTGCCGAACTGCCGCCAGTAGTTGTCGTAGGCGCCAGTCGCGCAGGTGGCCTCGTCGCCGTCTTTGGGAAACATCGGCTGGGCGACCGACAGGCCGCCGGGGAACTTGTCCCGGGTGAAGGCCTGCGTCGGCCAGCCGGCCGAGACCAGGTTGGTCCAGTCCTGCCGATCCGTGAAGACGACGGCCAGGTCCACCTTGCGGCCGGTGAAGACCGACCAGAGGTTGACGTCCGCAGGGTAGTTGCCGTTGGCGCCGGAGACCCAGCGCACGCCGCCGGGCTGGGGCGGCTTGGGTTTGTTCGAGCAGGAGCTGAGCCCGCCGGCGACCAGGCCGATGACCAGCAGGAGGAGCAGCGGCAGCGGGAGCGGATGGGCGGCACGTCTGTTCCTCGTCCGGGCGGCGCGGACGGTGCGGCGGCCGGCAGACCCCCACCCTCGCGGTGCCGGTCGCGGTCTCACGCGACGGAGGGTCTGTGCATGGTGGAGGGTCCGTGCATGGTGGAGGATCGCTGCGTACCCGAAGCCGTGGCAATGGCGCCGAGCAGCGGCGTCTCCACCGGGCCGGGCCGCCGAGCCTGTAGCCAGGCCTGCACGGCCTCGGCCTCGACCGCCCAGTCGTGACCGGGAACGAGCGCCTCACCCAGCTCCATGTGCGTGGCCATGGAGGGCTCCGGCACCAGCATCGTGCGGCGCAGCCGTTCGGGCCGCGCCAAGGCGACGGCGTTGAGTGTCGTGCGCAGCCCGCTCAGCACCACCCGACGAGCGATCCGCGCGGCGGGGGGTGGCGGGGCGAACGCAGGCGGTTCCCCGCTCAGCTCGGCCAGCCGGAAGGGCTGGAAACCCTGCAGAGTGAGACAGGTCGCGCGGTCGAAGGCGCCGCCGACGAACGGGATCGAGCGCAGCAGCAGTTCGTCCTCGAGCAGGGTGCCGACCCGCAGACCGAACGTGCTGGTCGTGGTGGCGGCCCTGGCCCAGGTCACGCCGTCGACCACCGGCGCGTGGGAGTGGCTGCCGCCGTCCCGGTGGATCATTGGCCGGCGGCGGGTGGTGGTTGAGGAGAATCGCAGCGTGCTGTAAAGGGTGAAGTAATCGACCGCGGGGAGCGCGGTCGCTGCCGCGACGAGACTGGAAAGCGATTTTTCCGTGTACAAATAGTCATCTTCGGCGAGCCAGACCAGATCGTCCGGCGACCAGCGCCGGACCCGCGGCATCCGCAGCACGTACCGGTAGGACGCGCGATTGCTGCCGCACTGCACCGACTGCACCTCGCCGGCGGACGTCATCACGGCAAGACGCTCCGCCGGCATAGGGCCGTCATTGACGAAGACGATCCGTACCGGGATGTCGACGTTCTCGACGGCCCGGAGGAGAGAGGCCAACGCAAGCATCTTGCTGTAGAAGGTCGGTCGGTTCTTCGTGTTCTCCGAACCGACCGACCGATAAAGAATACGCAGAATCATCGCAACCCCCCTACCGGCCCTGGCCCGGCAGCGCTCATCGTGGTGGCCTCGACGCCTCGGACACCGCCTCGACGCGGTCGGCCGAACATATTGCACACAGCTCGTACGTTACTGTGAAACATCATTATCATTGATCATTGCCGGTCCCGGTCGGGTGCTCCGKAACTCGGCCCTGTACGGCCGGTCCGGCCGGCTCGCCGGAAAGGGCGATCGCCGTGTCCCGTTCCACCTCCCGTGCGGCCCGGCGGACGAGGATGAACCAGATGGGGACGGTCACCCAGAAGGCAAGTATGTAACCGCAGACCGCGCCGGTGCCGCCGCCGATCTCCAGACCGACGATCGGATAGACGACAAGCTGGGGGGCGAGCACCGCATTCGCGCGGAAGGTGAGCTTGGCCTTGCCGAGCGCGTAGAGCATGCAGGCCGGCCCGACCGTCGCCGCGGGGCCCGCCTGCTGCACGATGGACAGCGCCAGCAGGTCGTGGGTCTGCTCCCAGGTCTGGCCGAGCAGCGAGTGCCCGATGCTCGTCGGCAGGACGAGAAAGATCGTCCCCCAGGCGGCGCCGGCCGCGACGATCACCGCGGACAGGGCGTAGGCGGCGCGGACCCGGGCTGCGGCCGAGAGGTCCTTGCGGCGGGAGAACTCGGGGATGGCCCAGCTCACGATCCCGACCGCGAGAATGGTCGTCGGTCCGAGCAGAGTCTGCACCCCGCGCAGCGCGCCGACCAGGTCGATCGCGCCCAGCGTACCGAGCAGCAGAGTGGATGCCTGCTGGGCGCCTTGGACGGTGAGGTACTCGGCGCTCATGTACCCGTTGACATCGCGGTGTTCGACGACCCACTGGCGCACGAGGCTCGGCGCCGGCTTGAAGCCGGCCTGCGTGACGCCCAGCATGGCGGCGACCGCGGCGGCGCCACCCCAGGCCAGCAGCATCGCCCACGAGGTGGAGACGTCGCGGACGATCAGCGCGTAGATGGCGGCGAACTGGACGATCGCCCAGATCCCGTCGTTGGCGGCGGCGGCGGCCGGGCGACCCTCGGCGAAGAAGACCTGCCGCCAGGCGTCCTGGAGCAGCAGCGTGGGAAAGACCAGTCCCATCGCGACCAGCGAGGCGCCGACCGAGCCGCCCATCGCCGCACCGACGGCAAGCGTCACGACCCCGCAGACCAGCCCGATCACGAGGGCGGTGCCGGTCCCCGCCGCGCCGGCCACCCGAAACACCCGCGGCGGCACGTCGGAGAACTTCATCCCCAGCGGAGCGGTGCCGACAGCCTTCGAGAACCCGATCATCAATGAGAAGATCGCGAAGGCGACGGCGAAGGCCCCGAACTCGGACTTGCTGACGCTGTGGGCGATGACGAAGGACATCACGGCGTTCGTCCCGCTGGAGAGCACCTGGTCGACGAGTGTCCAGATGGCCCGCGAGCGGCTGGAACCCCGGGTCGGTCGCTCGTCATGGTGGCGACCACCGGCCGGACCGCCGTCGTCCAGGATGGTCAGCCCGTAGTCGACCGGTTCCCCACAATCCGGGACTGCCGGTGCCTCGCGCCCCCGGTGGATCTCGCCGCGGCCGATCGGCGGGATGAGCCATTCGCCGGTCGCGGGACCCCACAGGGGGAGTAGCCCCTCSGGGGTCGGCCCGTCCAGTGCCGTCCCGAAGGCTTCCACGGCCGGGATCCGGCGGCCGCGCAGGCCGCGGATGACCTGGGTCCGCTCCCGGTCGAACTGTTCCGGTCGCGGCGACAGGGCGGCGGTGACCTCCGGCACGGGTTCCGTCCGGGGGCGTGGTGACTCGTGCTGCTGGGCCGTGGCCGGCGCGGATGTGTCCGGGCCGGTCACCGGAGCCCACCCGGCCCTCCGCCGGGTGGTACTCGGACGGTGGAGGGATCGCGGAGAGTCCTGATGATCGTCTTTTGCCGGGGGTCGGTGGCCGAACTCATTGATCCACCGCCGTCCGTCCTCTCCGTGCCGCATCGGTCCGACCCCGGCTCCCCGTGCCGGCCGGGCGAGCGACGCCGCCGCTTCCGCGGCGGACGACGATCGAGCCCACCGCGTCGCTTCTGACCAGGGCGCCAGTCGGCCAGGGTGCTAGCAGGATGGTAGCCCGATGGGATCGGAACGCTCGGCTAGGGCCGCTCGGGTGGATCTGGTCCGAGCGGACCCGACAACGGTGGTTGGCCAGAGCGGATCGCGGGGGCATGAAACGGGCGATGAGATCGCGATTCTCCGGCATGTGCCTGCCCCGTAGACGGTTCGCTCGCCTACGTCCGCAATCTTCCGCATCCAGGCTGATGGTCCGTAAGTTTAGCAGTCGGGCCTCGGCCCGATCCCCTTGTTACGTCGGTCACCCCCGGCAGGGCGGTACTCGGTGGCGGATCCAGTGAGGTGGGGTGCGCCATCCGATCCGCTTCCGGGACACCGGCTGCCGGCCGGATCAGGGCATCCCTGATGCCGGTGGCCGCGCTCGCGGAGGCCTGGACAAGGCAGGAGCGGGGCGTGGGCCGCATCATCAATTACCTGGAATAGCCCGCCTTGAATGGCCCGTCGCCCGTCTCATCGGTGGCGAGCAGGTCCTGCAGCTCGGTGACGACCTGCTGGAGCTGGTCGGCGAACGCGTACATCCCGTCCGCGACCGCACGCGGCGTGCTCAGGTAGAGGTTGAACCGGTCCGGCAGCAGCACGTAGGCGATGCCGATGCACTGGCTGCTGGTAGACCCGAAGCCGAAGAACTCGACGTTGGTGGACGGCGCGGAGCTGGTGCTCAGGTAGTCGTCGCGCGCCTTGAGCCAGCCCGGGGCCTCGTAGAGCGCGATCGGCTCGGTCACCCCCAGCCGCTCGCCTTGGCTGCGGGCGATGAACTGCAGCTCCCACAGGTGCTGCTCGGGGGCCCGCCCGGCCTGGCAGTCCTTCGCGCGCCGCACGTGCGCGTCGGCGGCGGCGCGGAACGCGGTCCGGCGGGTGGCGGTGTCGGTGTCCGGGTCGTTGAGTACGGTCACGAACCGCTGGATCTCCGGGGTGACGACCCGCATCGCTTCCGTGCGGCCRCGCCGCCAGTGCCGGGTGGCGATCGATTCGTAGGTGGCGCCGATGTGCCCCTTGGCCCGGCTGTGCGCCAGCTGGTAGGCGAGCTGCACGAATGYGTCCGGTGACGTCTTCAGTGCCTTGGCCCGGTTTTGCCCGAAGTCGGTGAAGGACAACACCGTTGAGGCGGTCGCCGCGGCGAACTCCGCGAACGACGCGCCGGCGGCGGCCACATCCGCCCGCAGGCTGGCGTCGAGGACGAACTCGACGGGCTCGATGACGGGTAGCCCCTGGGGCCGGGCGCCAGAGCTCGCCGAGTGCTCCGCGGGCGAGGTACCCAGCAGGTCGTCGACGAAGCTGAGGATCGTCGTCCCGTCCAGCCCGCAGTGCTCGACGTTGATGCCCGCCTGGCCGTCGGCGAAAACGATCAGTGACACCGCCTTGTCGAACCACCGGTTGGCGCTGTCGCCGTGGAGCAGGTGGTCACACGCGGCCAGGTTGTCCTTGGGGGTGAAGTCTTCCAGGCACAGGGCGAACAGCGCGGTCTCGATCGTGTCGAGCGCGGMCGCGTTGGCGGGGTCCAGAGCGAGCAGCGTCTGGCGGCTCGCGGCCCAGTCAGCCCGGGC
Source organism: Frankia sp. CcI156 (assembly GCF_001983015.1). Classification (NCBI taxonomy): domain Bacteria; kingdom Bacillati; phylum Actinomycetota; class Actinomycetes; order Frankiales; family Frankiaceae; genus Frankia; species Frankia sp. CcI156. The sequence continues at coordinate 33,917 of NZ_MOMD01000053.1, read as the reverse complement.
CTTGGTGGTGAGCTGGCCGACGGCGGCGTCCGCCGGAATCCGCGACGCGGCGGCCTTCACCACGGCGCGCAGGCCCGCCGCGAGGTCGTCCAGGGTGTACGGGTGACCGTCCGGCCCGACGACGTCCAGCCGGACGATGTTTCCCCGGTGGAAGACGACGATGTGGCGGGCCTGGGACGGCCCGGGCCACTGCTCGCTGTACGGGGTGCGCACGGTGTCCTGGACCGTTCCCGGGATCCGGGTCGTGGAGAACAGGAACGTGTTCTGCGCCATCGACAGCGTCTGGCCGCGCTGGACGATCGGCTCGACCCGCTCGTCGTCGAGGCGCAGCTTGTAGTCGACGGCTGCCGCCACGAGCCCGGCGGCCCGCTCCACCTGCGGCTGCTCGGCGGACAGACCCTCGGCGTCCTTGAACAGGAAGATGTAGTTCGCGTTGAGCGCGATGCGGTCGCGCCGGCCGAGGTAGCGGGAGTCCCAGAAGCCGTCCAGCCAGCTGTGTACGCCCTCGGTGGCGTCGTAGCGCTCCAGCGCCGCGTGCAGGGTGGGGCCGGGGCCGCCCGGTGCCTGGAAGGCCGCGACGGCTGCCTCGGTCGTCGCCTGCTCGGCCGGGGTCAGCAGCGGCGCGGACCAGGCAAGGAAACGTTCGCAGCTCTCCGCCAGCGTGGGCAATGGCACCCGGGGCAGCAGATCGTCGTTCGCGAAGGTTCCGGTGGATCGCTGGGAGCTACTGATCGCATTCATGCTGGGCCTCGGGTTGTCTCGGGGAACTCGTCTCGGGGACACGGTCATGGTGAACGCCACAGGCTGCGTTGGGTCCATGGTCGCCGAGATTCCACGGGTGGCGGGCGTTCCATCGGACATTCGGCTCGTACGGTTCATCCGACTCGCATGATGGCCGGGGCGCCCTCGACCTACCGGCCGCGCGGGGGACGCCGCCGGCACCGGTCGCCCGTCAGCCTGGCGGAACCGGCCGGGTGGATGTCGCCGCCGGTCGCCGGCCGGAGGCGGGATGAGCGGTCGAGGGACTGGTCACCCCGCGCGGCCGAGAGATGTGCAGCTGGGCGTACAGCCAGCCCTCGGCCTCCAGCCCCCGTGGATCGACGCCGACGGTGGACAGCGTGTCGAGCACGAGCGACTGCTCCTCGGCGGAGGCGAAGCGCCGCTGCCGGAAAACGCCGTTGACGTGCACGGTCTCATACCCGAGCCCCGCGAGCGTCGCCTCGACCGGTTCGAACGGGAACATCCGCAGCACGAAGTGGGCCATCCACGGCCTGCGCTCACCGGCCGCGCGGGCCACCCGGGCGATGGTCCGCTCGGTGACGTACCCGAGGCAGCCCGTCGAGACGACGATGTCCGTTCCGACGAGCCGCTCCCGTTCGGCGTCGGTCGGGTCCCGGTCCTCCAGGTTGGCGTGCACGGCGTCATCGAGGAACCCAGCCGCGGACGCATAGGAGATGGCCGGCCCCGAGCTGTCCAGACCGAGGAACCGGCTCGTCTCCAGCCCGTCGCGGGACCGGACGAGTTCGCGGTCACGGGCGAGCAGCACGTCCCGGGTCGGCCGGGTTCCGGGCGGTGCGTAGCGCTCGTGCAGGTCGTCAAACGTCACGTCACAGCGGAGCAGCGCGGCGTTGATCCCGTAGGAGCAGCCCACGTCCAAGACCGTCGGCGGTCGTCCCCGGACCATCCGGAATTCCCGGATGAGCTGGCTGAAGTACGGTTTGGCGAGCTGCGGGATACGATAGTCGAGTTTCCGCAGGGTACTGAAGTAGGCGTGCGGGTCGGGCTGCRTGTAGATGTGGTCGAGCGAGATCTTCCCGCTGTCGTCGAACCGCCTCGTCCCGGTGGGGTACGCGGCCTCGGAGGAATTCGTGGTTCCGTCGGAGTCGGTGGTCTCGGCAGAATATCTGCTGTCGTCGGAATACACGCGTCTGGCGCTCCTTGTGACGGGCGGTCGGGGCAGACAGGCCGGTGCTGAAGCAGCTCGCCGACCGAGTTCTGGTCCAGCTAGTCCAGCAGCTGGTCGACGCGGACCGCGCTCTTCTCCGCCGCCAGGTGCCGCGGAAGGACCCGGCCGAAGAGCTGCTTCGTGCGCGCGACACTGCCGACGACCCCGGGGTGCCCGGTGTAGGCGAAGATTGCGGAATGCCGGGCCGTGTCGCCCTCGACCGGGCTCACCCGGTGCATCGAATAGCGGCCCAGGAAAAGCTGGAGATCACCCGGTCGGAGGGCGAGACGCCGGACCAGATGGCCGCCCTCGCCCGCCAGCACGGCCCGCACGTCGGCGAAGTTCTCCGCCTGCGCGGACCTGATGTTCGGGCAGTACTCGAAGTCGCCCCCGGCCCGCGGCGCCTGCGTGAGCAGGCTCACCGCGAATTCGTTCGTGTCGAAGTGCCAGGGGTGCTCCAGCCCGGGGGCGATGATGTTGAGGCACAGCCCGGCCAGCGGGTCGGCGAGTTCGTGGACTCTCGGCAGGTCGAAGCAGCCGGCGATGAAATGCTGGAAGAGCTCGCTGGTGTAGAGGCGGTGGACGGCGAATTCGGTGGGAATCTGGTCGCGGGCGACGAAGGCATTCCCCCGCCGCATCGTGAACCGGCCCGGATGATCGGCCGGCAACGACGGGTCGACCGCGATGTTGTAGGCGTTGACCGTCTCGACCTCGTCATACGCGAGCGGAGCGACGGTGGCGCACTCCTGTGCGACCGCGGTGAATGCGGAGGGCCGGACGAATTCCGGGAGGACACAGCATCCGCGAGTGCGCAGTTCCTCCCGGGCCCACGAGACGACGTCCCGCCAGGCGTGGCTCGAAGGTTCGGTGAGAGGGTAACGAACGGTATTGATCAGCTCGCTGATGGACCAGGTTTCCGTCGCAACCATGTGACTCCTCTCCGCCGCTACGCGGCGGCCCCGGGTCGCCGATGGGAACCGTCCACGACCTCGATGCGATTTGTCACATGGTCGCCCGATGGTCATGATGGCGAAAGTCAGTGTGAGATGTCACACGCCTGTGCTCGCGCGGGACGCGAATCCCGCCCGCCTGCCGCCATTCCAGCAACCCGGCCACGACCTGTCGCGGAGCCACCATCTTCGGGGCGTCCCGCGTCCTCGTCCTGAGCGGCTGTACGTGGGTGCCCGCGGGCCCGGCGGGCGACCGGCCCCGGCCACCGTCGATGCGAACTGGCCGTACCGGCCCCTGTCTGGCCCGGCCGGAAGGTGCCCGGCGCAGGACGCCAACCGTCGGGATCTCAGCCTTCTCGTGTTCACCGGAGATGCGTCCGGCGGGTCCGGTGCAGCGACGTCCGGTAGAGCCATATCTGGTATCGCCATGTCCGGTGCAGCGACGTCCGGTACCGCCACATTCGGTACCGCCACGTCCCGTACCGGCGTGCCCGGGAGCGATCCCGGCCCGACCCCGCCGCAACGGCCGATGCCCGAAGGCTGATCCGATGCCTGGAGCCGGCCGTTCCGGGGAGGGAGTCGGTCATCGTACGAGGTTTCAGGAGCTTACGAGCTTCAGCGCCTGGCGGATCTCGCCGAGACGGTTCCATTGTTCGTTGCTGAGAATCGAGAMGGCGGCGTGGAACACGCCGTCCTGTTCCTTCGCGATGTGCCTGCGCAGCAGGCTCATCGCCTCGATGACCCGTGTCGGCCAAGCGGGATCGACCCGGGCGGTGCCGTCGGTCGCCCCGGCGAGCACAGCCTCGATCCGGCGGTGCTCGCTCTGCAGGATCGCGATCTGTTCGGGGAACTCGAGTGCCATCGCGGGGAACAGACCCTTCTCCTCCACCACCGTATGCGGCTGGAGAACCGCCGACATCTGCTCACAGAGTGTCACCATTGCCCCGACATCACCCTGTCGATATGCCTCGTGCGTGTCGGCGATGAGATCGGTGACCTGGTCATGTTCCCCGATCAGGGTCGCGATCGCCGGCAGTGACTGACAGTTGCAGTATTCACGCATAGTACCCACCTTGGGTAGAAGAAGATCAGCGACGACCCCGCGTCCCGCGTGCCCCACCGGCAGCGTCGCCATCCCATCCCCACTCGCACGGCGGCGCTCGTGTCGCGCCGCTCATGGTCATCATCGAATGGCCAGGGCGGCTCCCACACGGCCGATAGTCCTGTCCGGTGCCCTACCAATGGCGGCAGGGCAGCGGTCCGCGAGTCGCCCTTCCCCACGGCCGATCGGAACGAACGGGCAGCATCCGCGCGGTGCCGGCGACAGCGAGCAGCAGCCCCACGACGGCGACGGAGATGGTGTCGGCGGCTGCGACGACCGGTCAGTCCTGACTGTTAGTCCTGACTCTGGTTCAGTCCTGACTGGCGAGATAGCCGATGACCATCGCACCCCACCATCCGGCCTGGGAGAGCAGGTTACTGATTATCGATCGGGCCAGGAGCGCCCGGGACGGAACGGTGGCGGACTGCTCCAGCCGGTGCTGGATCGCCCAGATGTGCAGGCCGTTGAGGGCGATGAGGAGCACCAGTCCGATCTTCACCTGGGTCAGTCGCCTGGACAGGTCCGGATGCAGCAGGATGCCGCTGAGCACGAGCCCCGCCAGACCAGCCCAGATCATCACGTGCAGGCCGCTGGCCACCCGGATGACGTCCGGGAAGCTGCGCCGACCGAACAGCCATGACAGGGCGAAGAAGTCGATGGCGAGGACCGCGCCGAACCCGCCCACGAGCGCGGCGAGATGCACGAACAGGGCGGCGGTGTGCAGGGTCGGGTCGGCGGTGAGGTGGGCGGCGGTCCAGACGGCGGCCGCCCACCCGACGACGAGCGCTGTTCCGGTGGCGAGGAAAACGGCCCATCGTGGCAGAACCCCGCTGGCAGGCGGGGAGGGCTGGGCGATGACCAGGACCGGGACAGGCCGCGGGTCCGCGGGCAGGGAAACGAGCCGCTCGGGGACCTTATCTCCGTGATCATGCATGACTAGTGCCTGAGCGTGACGTTGGTGAAGGTGGCAGTCGTGCCGCTGGCCAACGCCGGCGTGTGGCCTTCCTCGCCGTGCCGGAAGAAGGTCGGTACCCCGATTGTTGCGCGCAACGTGTAGCTGCCGTCCCGCGGGATCGAGAAGTTGTTCGCGTAGTGGAAGAATTCGGCGTAGTAGAAGTTGAGTGTCTTCTCCTCCGCAACCGTGCCCTTGCCGTCGATGACCGCGAGCGTGATTGGTACGTTCGGCACGATCCGGCCCGTGGCCGCCTCCACGGGGATGATCTCAATGTGGTGCGTCTCGTCGGCGGCGGGCTTGCGGAGTATCTGCTGCCCGCCTTTGCCCTCGTACCAGGGTTCCGCGGCCTCGACGATGTAGCCGATTTTCCACGGTCCGCTCTGGACCTCGCCTCCTTCGGACCGGATCTCCTTGGCGAGCGTCGTGTACTGCTTGAACACGCCCTCCGGTACCGCGACGGAGAAGGTGGTCGAGCTGCTTACCGGGTGTCCCGGGGAAGCCGTCGTGGYGTCGGTCGTCGAATCGTCGGAGCAGGCGGTGAGACCGAGCAGCAGGGAGACGGCCAGTACGGGCAAGGCTGTTCGCTGGGGCATACGTCCTCCTCGGGGAAGCCTGATATTAGGTTAGGCTAACCTAAATTGATCAGGTTCCGTCAAGGGAATCACCCTTCCGGTCTATGTAAGCTACTCTCGGTAAGCATTAGCGCCGGGAGGCCTCGGCCTCCCGGCGCACCACGTGCCCTGGCCCGCCGATCGTTGGAAAGGTGGGCGCGGCCACGCCGCCGAACTCAGCAGATGCGGGGGAGCTGCTCGCCGAGCGGCCGGTCGACGATGCGGGTTCCCCCGAACGCGGTGCGCCCGACAACCACGCCCGGATGCTCCGCGGTGACCGTGCCGATGACGGCCGCGTCACGCCCCGCCGGATGCGCCCGCATCGCCGCGAGCGCCGCGTCGGCGTCGGCGTCGGCGACGAACGCGACCAGCTTGCCCTCGTTCGCCACGTGCAGCGGGTCGAGGCCGAGGAACCCGCAGGCCGCCTCGACCGCGGGCRGCACCGGCACGGCGCGCTCGGCGAACTCGATGCCCGTMCCGGACGCGGCGGCGATCTCGCACAGCGCGGTCGCGAGGCCGCCTCGGGTCGGGTCGCGCAGCGCGTGGACCCCCGGGGCGGCCGCCAGCACCGCCGCGACCAGCCCGTGCAGCGCCGTCGTGTCGGAGCGGACCTCGCCGCCGAACTCCAGCCCGTCGCGCACGCTCAGCACGGCGACACCGTGCTCGCCGACGGGACCGGAGACGATGRCCCGGTCGCCGGGTCTCGCCCGTTCGGGGCGGATGTCCACCTCGGCCGGGACGAGCCCGATGCCGCTGGTGTTCACGTACAGACCGTCGGCCAGCCCGCGCTCGACGACCTTGGTGTCCCCGGTCGCCAGCCGCACCCCCGCCGCGGCGGCGGCCCGGCCCATCGCCTGCGCCACCCGGCCCAGGACCGCGAGCTCCAGGCCCTCCTCGAGGATGAACCCGGCCGAGAGCGCCACCGGCACCGCGCCGGCACAGGCCAGGTCGTTGATGGTGCCGTGGACCGCGAGCTCGCCGATGGAGCCACCGGGGAAGAACAGCGGGCGCACCACGTACGAGTCGGTGGAGAACGCGAGCCGGGCGCCCGCGACATCCAGGACCGCCGAGTCCGCCGGTGCCCGCGCCGTGTCGGTGGTCCCGAACGCGGGCAGGAACAGATGCTCGATCAGCTCGCTCGACAGTACGCCGCCGCCGCCGTGCCCCAGTACCACCTGGTGATGGTCACGCAGCGGAAGTGGGCAGGTCCAACCGGTCGGGTCGACGGGGTCAGCCACGGCTGCCCGCCGGAGTCAGTCGCCGGAACTGGAAGTAGGCGGCGCATGCCCCCTCCGCCGAGACCATCGTCGCGCCGAGCGGGGTGCGTGGCGTGCAGGAGGTTCCGAACGCCGGGCACTGCGGCGGTTTGACCAGGCCCTGCAACACCTCGCCGCTGCGGCATTCGGCCGGTTCGGCCACCGTGAGGCCCTCGACGTCGAAGCGGACCTCGGCGTCGAAGTCCCGGTACGCCGCGGACAGCCGCCAACCCGAGTCCGGGATTGTCCCGATTCCCCGCCAGGCCCGGTCACACACCGTGAAAACCTCGGCGAGGATTTCCCGGGCCGCCGGGTTGCCCGCCGGCCGCACCGCCCGCGGGTAGGCGTTCGCGAGTTCTGCCCGCCCCGCCYCGAGCTGCTCGACGGCGTGGCGCACCCCGTCGAGCAGGTCGAGCGGCTCGAAACCGGTGACGACGATCGGTACCCGGTAGGTCGCCACCAATGGCTCGTACTGGAAGGTGCCCATCACCGTGCACACGTGGCCGGCTGCCAGGAACGCCGCCACCCGGTTCGCCGGCGAGGAGAGGACCGCGGTCATCGCCGGCGGCACCAGCACGTGGCTGACAAGTACGGAGAAGTTGTCGATTCCACGGCGCCGGGCCGTCACCACGGCCATCGCGTTGGCTGGGGCGGTGGTCTCGAAGCCCACTCCGAAGAACACGACCTGGCGGTCCGGGTTCTCCTCGGCGAGGCGGACCGCGTCGAGCGGCGAGTAGACCACCCGGACGTCCCCGCCACGCGCCCGGACCATGAACAGGTCCATGCCGCTGCCGGGGACCCGCAGCATGTCCCCGAACGAGCAGAAGATCACCTCGGGGCGGGCGGCGATCGCCAGCGCCCGGTCGATCGTCTCCAGCGGCGTGACGCACACTGGGCAGCCGGGGCCGTGGATGAACTCGACCTGGTCCGTGAGGAGCTGATCGATTCCGTTGCGGATGATCGAGTGGGTCTGGCCGCCGCAGACCTCCATGATCGCCCAGCGCCGGGTCGCGGTGGCGATGATCGCATCCAGCAGCCGGCGGGCCAACGCCGGGTCGCGGAACTCCGCCAGGTACCTCACCGGCCCGGCCCGGTCATGCCCGGTTCCGCCGCGCGCGATCCCAGCTCCTCCTCGAGCAGCCCCAGGTCCCGGAACATCGCGAGGGTCTCCCGCGCCGCGGCCTCGTCCAGCCTGATCAGCCCGAAGCCGGCATGGATGATCGTGTACTGCCCGACGGTCGCGTCGGGCAGGTAGGCGAGGCACACCGTCTTGGTGACGCCGCCGAAATCGACGATCGCCATCCGCGTACCACGGTCGTCCCAGATCTCGATGATCCGGCCCGGTATCCCCAGACACATGCCTCAGGCTTCCTTCCCGCCGAAGGTCGGCTCCGTCGGGCGGCTCAGCGCCGCGACCGCCGCCTGGCCCAGCGCCAGCCCACCGTCGCCCGGCGGCACCACCCGATGGACGAGTACGTCGAACCCGGCAGTGGCGAGCCGGGCGCGGCAGGCCCGCGTCAGCACTACGTTGGCGAACACCCCGCCGGTCAGACCGACCAGGCGGACTCCGTACCGCCGCCGCGCGAGCCCCGCGACCTCGGCCACCGCGTCCGCGACCGCCAGATGGAACGCGCCGGCCAGCACCGGCACCGCCACTCCCGCCCGCAGACCGGCGACGATCCCCGCGAGCACCCCCACCGGGTCGAGGACGCCGTTCGCCAGGCCGAAGGAGAGCCGGCAGGCACCGGCGCCGCCGAGTCCGGCGCCGCCGAGTCCGGCGCCGCCGAGTCCGGCGCCGCCGAACTCCGCCGCGGCGAGCGCCTCCAGCTCGACGGCGGCCTGCGCCTCGTAGGTGATCCGGTGACGCACCCCGAGCAGTGACGCCACCGCGTCGAACAGGCGGCCCATGCTCGTGCAGGGCACGCAGGCCACGCCCCGGTCCAGCGCGGTGCGCAGGGTGCGCAACTCCGCCACGGAGCAGGCCCGCACCGGCGCCAGGTCCGCGGTCCAGTCCAGGTCGGCGGCGGCCAGATGGGCGAGCGCGACCCGGTACGGATTGCGGACGGCGGCGTCGCCCCCGGGCAGGCCGATCGGACGCAGGTGCGCGACCCGCTCGGCGCGGGCGACGTCCGGGCCTACCAGCAGCACCTCGCCGCCCCAGATCGTGCCGTCGAGCCCGTAGCCGGTGCCGTCGAACGCGACCCCGAGGATGGTGTCGCCGAGCCTGCCGTGCTCGGCGAGTAGGGCGGCCACATGGGCATGGTGGTGCTGGACCAGGTGCGGCAATCGGCCGGCGGACCGTGACCCGTGGGTGGAGGTCTGGTTCGCCCCCGCCGCCGGGTCCCCGGCTGCCGCCTGTTCGGTCCCCGTAGCCGCCGCGCGTTCGGCCCAGGCCCGGGTGACGTATCCCGGATGGAGGTCGGCGGCGAGCGTCTCCGGCGCGACGCCGTACAGATCGGTCAGGTGCGCGGCGGAGCGCTCGAAGGCCCTGAGCGCCGCCAGGCTGCCCATGTCACCCAGATGCTGGGACACGAACGCGCGACGGTCCGTGGTGAGGCAGAACGTGCTCTTGCCCTCGCCGCCCACGGCGAGCACCGACCGGACGGGGCGGCCGAGGTCCACCGGCAGCGGAACGTATCCGCGGGAGCGCCGCACCGGCAGCACCTGCCCGTCGTCTCCGTCGTCCCCGTAGCCGCAGCGCACCACCGAGTCGTCACACGGCAGGAGGATCGGTCGGTCGTGCCGGAGGAACGCATCAGCGAGGCCGGCGAGCCGGTCCCGCGCGTCGTCGTCGGCGAAGCAGATGGGCTCGCCCGAACGGTTGCCACTGGTCATCACCAGCATCCGCGGCGGTCGCGGGCCGCCACCCGGGACCGGCGCGAACAGCAGGTGGTGCACGGGTGTGTACGGCAGCAGCAGCCCCACCAGCGGAGTGCCGGGGGCGACCAGCCGCGACATCCCCGATATCCCTGACATCCCCGCCGCGGGCGAGCGGCGGACGAGCACGATCGGAGCGGCCGGCGATGCCAGCAGCGCCGCCTCCGCCGACGACAGGTCGGCCACCAGGGCGGCCGTCGCCAGGTCGCGCACCATCACCGCGAACGGCTTGTCGGGCCGGTCCTTGCGGGCGCGCAGGCGCGCCAGGGCCGTGTCGCCGGCCGTGTCGCCCGGGTCGTTCTCGGCCGAGCAGGCCAGGTGGTAGCCGCCGACGCCCTTGACCGCGACCACCGCGCCGTCCGCCAGTGCCCGCTGGGCCGCCGCCAGCGCGGCGTCCGTGCCGTGGACCTCCGGTCCGGTGCCGTCCGCGGGGCTGAACCACAGCTTCGGTCCGCAGGACGGGCAGGCGACGGGTTCGGCGTGGAAACGGCGGTCCGCCGGGTCGGCGTACTCCGCCGCGCACCGCGCGCACATCGGGAAGCGGGCCATCGTCGTGGCCGCGCGGTCATACGGCAGCGCGCTGATGATCGTGTACCGCGGGCCGCAGTTGGTGCAGGTGATGAACGGGTGGCGGTGGCGCCGGTCGGTCGGGTCGAACATCTCGCGCAGGCAGTCGGCGCACACCGCGGTGTCCGCGGGTACCAGGGTGCGATCGCCGGGAACGGTCGCGCCGGCCACGATCCGGAACCCGGCGTCGCCGGCGGTCGACCGGGTCACGCTCGTCACCGTGACGCGCTCGATGCGCGCGAGCGGTGGCGCCTGCGGTTCGAGTCGGCGCAGGAACTCGGCCACGGCCACCTCGTCGCCTTCGACCTCGGCGAACACCGAGGTCGAGTCGTTGCCGACGAATCCCGCGAGCCCGAGGGTGCCCGCGAGCCGGTGGACGTAGGGCCGGAAACCGACGCCCTGGACGACGCCCTCCACCACGACCCGGCGCCGGACCCGGCGCCCGGTCCGCCCGGTCCGCCCGGTCCGCCCTCCGGTCATACCCGCCGCCAGATCATGACCCGGTTGTTGCCCGAGTCCGCCACCGCGAGCCGGTCGCCGCGCACCGAGAGGCCGTACGGCCAGCAGAAGGTGTCGGCCTCGACGCGGGTCCACCGGTTCTCCCCGGTCTCGGCGAACGACGGCTGGCCGAGCACACCGGTCGCGGGCGTGGAACTGCGCCGCGGCAGCTCCTCCCACAGCAGGACGCGGTTGTTGGCGGTGTCCGCGACGGCCAGCAGGTGCCCGTCGCTGTCGACGGCGTAGGGGAAGCGCAGGACGTCGGCCCGGCCGGGCGCGTAGGGGAACTCCCCGGAGCATGCGAGATCGGGCTGGCCGAGCACCAGATCGGCGTCGCCGTCGGCGTCGGGATGGGGGGCCCAGCCGAGCAGCCGGTGGTTGCCGGCGTCCGCGACCAGCAGCCGGTCGGCGGTGCCGGCGAGGTCGTGYGGCCACCGGAAGCTCGCCGGACCGGCCGCGCCGCCACGGTTCTCGTCCCGGCGGGTGGGATCGGGCTGCCCCAGCACCAGGTCGGGTAGCCGGCCGGGCGAGGACGGCAGGCCATTCGACCAGCCCAGGATCCGCCGGTTACCGGTGTCGGCGACGTAGAAGCGCCCACCCACCACGGCCACCCCGAAGGGCCAGTAGAAGGTGTCTGGTCCGCACGGGCCGCCCCGGTTCTCGCGGACGGCGTCGGCGTCCGGCTGCCCGAGCACGAGGTCGGGGGCGGTGTCGGTGACCGTCGGGACCTCGTTCCAGACCAGCACCCGGTGGTGCCAGGCATCGGCGACCACGAGCCGGCCATCCGTGACGAGCACGCCGGTCGGCAGGTRCAGGCCGCGTTCGGGCCCGCGCCCCGCGGCCGCCGGCCCTTCGCTCGTCGCGTCGGCCTGGCCGAGCACGACGTCGGCGGGGGCGCCGTCGACGGCCGGCAGACCATGCCAGATCAGCACCCGGTGGTTACCCGAGTCCGCCACCACGAGCAGGTCGTCGCCGAGCCACACCCCGCGCGGCGCGTACAGCCGGGACGCCGACGGCCGCGCCGACGGCAGGGCCAGCCCGCCGGGCGCCGGGGCGCCGATCCACACCGCCGGTTCCCAGCTCCCCGCCCATCCGCCCCGTCCCGCCTGGCCGCCCCGTCCCGCCTGGCCGCCCCGTCCCGCCTGGCCGTCCTGCCCCACCCATCTGGTCGGAGTGCTCGGAGTGGCGTCACCGAGTGTTCCGCTGCCGGGCGTCACGTCGGCTTCGCGGTGAGTCGGCGGGCGATCTCGTCGAGCACCCCGCGCACGGCCAGGACGGCGTCGGGGTCCCCGACCTCCTCGAAGATCGCCCGTGCCTCGTGCAGCACCGCCTGCGCCGGGTCGAAGAGGCCGAGGTGGGCCAGGGCGTTGCCCYGGTTCGCCCGAGCCCGGGCGTAGCCGAGGGGGTCGGCGTCGCGGTCGCGGGCGGCGATGACCTCCTGGTAGCGCGCGACCGCCTCCCGCAGGTTGTCCTCCCGGTGTGCGGACGGCGCGTAGACCAAGGCGTTGGCCAGGTTGAGCTGGGTGCTGGCCCACCGCTCGGGATGAGTCTCGCGGGTGTAGACGGACAGAGCGGTCCGCAGGCYCTGCACAGCCACGCCGACCCGCAGCTGGTCGGACGCCTGCGCCATCGGCATGGTCAGATACGCCGTGGCGAGGTTGACCTGTGCCGCCGCGAACAGCTCCGGGGCGGTGTCGATGCGGACCAGGCGCAGCGCCGAGAGGTAGTGCTCCACCGCGACCTTCAGGCCCGCCGGATCGTCCCCGGCCAGCTCCTGGTAGGCCGAACCGAGGCTCAGGTGCAACTCGGCCCGGCCGACCGTGAGGTCGGTGGCGGCCAGCGCGGCGAGCGCCGCCGTCAGCTCTGCGATGACGGCCGGGCTCGGTCCCTCGACTCCGCGACGCAGGTCCGCCGCGGTGGACCTGAGCTGGGCGGCGAGACCGGGGGAGGGTTCCCGCGCCGCGGCGATGGCCCGCTCCAGCAGCCCCGCTGCCTCGCCCGTCCGGCCGGCGGCCATGGCGTGGGCGGCGTGTGCGGACCACACCATCGCCGCGATCTCGTCGGTCTCCCCGCCGGGCGGCGGAGGTTCGTCCAGCTCGCCCAGGGCGAACCGGACTACGTCCACCAGGATCCCCAGCTCGTCGCCGAGCGCCCGGCGCAGTGCCACCGGGTCTTCGGGGTCCGCGCCCGCTGGTCGCAGCACGAAGCGGTTGTAGCGGTCGACCGGGTCGTCGCCGCGCAGCTGCCCGAGGGCCGCGACGACCTCCCCGCGGTAGGCGAGCTCCAGCGCGGCCAGCTCCGCCGGCCAGGCCACCGGCACCTTCCCGGCCGCCAGTGTCCGGCGCAGGTCGGCCGTGGCCTCGCCGCCCGGCACGAGCAGGAAGCCGGCCGGCAGCGGAAAGACCCCGACGGGCTGCGGGCGCGCGCAGGTCACGCCCGTGCTGATGACGTCGTCCTCACCCATGCGCGTCCTCACCCATGCGTCTGGTCATCTGGACCTGTGCGTCCGGTCATCCATGCGTCCGGTCATCCGTCCGTTCCGCCGGTCCCGGGGGCGAGACCAGAGATGATCATGTCCCGGACCTGTTCCATCGCCCGGCGCACCGCGGGACTGAGATCGGCGCCGGGCTCCACGCCGCCCGCCTCGATGAGGTAGACGACGACGTCGTCCGGGTAGCCGTCGCCGAGCAGYCAGCGCCCGAACGCCAGCGCCTGGTCCCAGCGGAAGGCGTGCGGGTGCGGCGCGTCCAGGGGCAGGTTCTCCAGCTGTGCGCCCGGGACCTCGAACACGGTCCCGGGCTCGGCCCCGGTGCGGCTGGCGTCGACGACCACGACCCGGCGTGCGCCGCGCATCGCGAACGCCGTGTCCATCCCGGCGGTCCCCCCGTCGACCAGGCGCACCCCGGCCGGGACGCCCGTCTCGGCGAGCCGGCGGACCRGGATCGGCCCGACCCCGTCGTCACCGCGCAGCAGGTTGCCGCAGCCGATCACGGCCACCTCGCACCCTGGTGGTTCGAAACCGGGCGGATCGACCTGCACCCGCGGCCCGACCGGGGGCCGCGAGGCGGCACCCGCCTCGCGATCCCCGGTCATAGGTCGGTCCCGGTCATAGGTTGTCGTTGATGACGAACCTGCTGAGCTCCCGGCCGGTCCTGCCGTCGTAGGCGTGGACCGTGCAGACCAGGCACGAGTCGAAGCTGCGGGCCACGTGGCCGAGCTCGATCGGGTTCTCCGGATCCACGATGGGCGTGCCGACGAGGGCCTGCTCGATGGGACCGGGCKCCTCGGAGCCGTCGCGGGGGCCGATGTTCCAGGCGGTCGGGGTGACCACCTGGTAGTTCGCGATCTTGCCGTCCTCGATGACGATCCAGTCCGAGAGCGAGCCGCGGGCCGCCTCCGTGGAACCGAAGCCGCGCCCTTCGGTGTACTCCACCGGCTTGAGGTGAAACGGCTCGCGTAGGTCCAGCTGGTCGAGCCAGGCCCGCGTCCACTGGTAGTACCTGGCGGCCTCGTGCATCCGGGCCAGCAGGCGGACCATCACCGACGGGCCGATGGCCGCCAGGATGTCCCCGAACAACGGGTCGTCGTCCTGGTGGGCACCCGCGCCGGGAGCCGCGGCTGCGACGCGGCGGGCGAGTGGCCCGGCCTCCAACGGCAGGTATCCGTGGTTCGRCACCTCGTACCGGGGTGACTTCGCCCAGCTGTACTTGCCCTGCTCCCGGCCGCGCGCCGGATCGATGGGCCGGGTCTCGCCGTCGAACGGGTGGCGCGCCTCGGTTCCCTCGTAGAACGAGTGGGTGACGTCCTCCCGCACCCGGGCCTGGTCGAACTCGAAGTACCCGCCGCCCGCGTACACCCCGGACCGGCCGATGAGTGCCGCGTTGCGGCCGGAGATGGTCGGCCGGGTGTAGAGGTCGGGGGCGAAGTACGTCCCGGTCGCCAGGTAGTTGCCGACTCCCTGGCCGTAGCGATCCAGGCCGATGTCTAGGCAGTACCGGAGGAAGAAGCCGCAGTCGCTGTCGTGCTGGGCGGGGTTCTCGTCCACCCAGGCGAGCACGTCCTGCCAGGTACGGTTGGCCAGCCAGCGCTCCACCGAGCAGCCGAGCCACTGCTTCTCCAGCCAGTTGACCTTCCAGTGCTCCAGGATGGCGATGGAGCGGGTCACGTCCGACAGCGTCGGCGCGCACATCACCCCGCCGGGCACCATGAAGCTGGAGTGCGGCCACTGCCCGCCGAAGATGGCGTAGACCTCCACCGGCTTGGCCGACAGCACCACCGCCGGGCCGTAGCTGCTGCCGGTGTAGGGCGCGAACCGCCGTACCGCCTCCTCATACAGCGGCGAGGAGGCGTATTTCCGGTTCGTGAGGTCGATGGCGAACAGCGCGTAGAAGCAGCGCGGGATGCTCTGCAACGTCTCGCACGCCTGCGCGATGTTGCGGACCAGCGTCGCGTTGGGCGGCATCTCGRTGCGCCACGCGACGTCCAGCGCGTACGMCGACTTGTACAGGTGGCTGCCCCCGCAGATCCCGCAGATCCGCGGGGTCACGATCAGGCCCGCCTGCGGGTCCTTGCCGCGCAGGATGATCTCAAAACCCCGGAACATCGCCGCCTCGGTCCACGCCGAGGTGACCACCCCGTCGTCGATCGTGACCCGGACGTCGAGGTCGCCCTCGACGCGCCCCAACGGGCTGACGTTGAGATCGACGGTGGCCATTGGAATCCTCTCTTCTCCCCGTCCGTTCCTCGCGGTCTCCGGTCGGAGCACGCGCGGCTACCGGCTACCGGCCGGCTAGACGACGAACATGTCCTCCTTCGACCACTGCGGGGCGACTATCCGGGCAGCTGCCGCGTGTGCCAGGTAGCCGAGGTGGCCGCTGCCCGCCGGCACCTCCCGCGGAATGAGCCCGCCGACCTTCCGGGTCCTGAAGATCGTGCCGGGGGCGAGGTCGAAGAATGGGAACTCCGGCTCCGTGCACCCGATGCACGGCATGCCGGCGCGGGTCTTCGACGACTGGCGGTTCCACAGGATCCGGTTGCACGGGGAGTGGGTCATCGGGCCGCGGCAGCCGAACTCGTAGAACAGGCAGCCCTTGCGGGTCCCGTCCCCGAAAGCCRGGGTCGACTGCTTGTATTCGAAGTACTCCGCCCTGGTGCAGCCGGTCTGGGTGAATGTCGTGAAGAACGTCCGTGGCCGGTGCAGCTCGTCGAGCGCGATGTCGGCGGCCCGGCYGGTGGCCAGCGCCACGATGATCTGCGTGATCCAGTCCGGGTGGGCCGGGCAGCCCGGAATGTTGACGACGGGCAGCCCGGAGCGCGATCGGAAGTCCGGGCCGAGGAAACCGCCGCGTTCACGCTTGTGGAACTGCAGCCCGGTGGAGTCCGTCGGGTTCGGCGCCGTCGCGGGGATCCCGCCCCAGCACGCGCAGTCCCCGATCGCCACCACCACCTGGGCCCGGGCGRCCAGCTCGCGCACCCAGTCCTGCATGGGCCGCTCGGCGAAGACGTCGAAGCCGCCGGTTCCGTTCGGGCCGCGGATCACCGAACCCTCGAAGACGAAGATGTCGACCGGCCGCTCACCCCGCGCGCAGTCGGTGAACAGCTCCCGGGCCTGGGCGCCGTTCTCCAGCCCCAACGACGGGTGCCAGAGCAGTTCCAGCCCGAAGTCGGTGATTAGGTCGACGACGTTGGGCTCGTCGGCGTTCAGGAAGGACATCGTGTTGCCGCTGCACGCCCCGCCCTGGAACCACAGCACGGATGACATCAGTACTCCCTTCGTCGGACGGGCCGTGGTCGGCACCGCGGTCCGCCGCACCGCCCACCTCCACGAGCGGACCGAGCCCTCCGTCGAGGTGATCAGAAGCCGCTG
The DNA here is from genome assembly GCF_001983015.1 of Frankia sp. CcI156. Taxonomy (NCBI): domain Bacteria; kingdom Bacillati; phylum Actinomycetota; class Actinomycetes; order Frankiales; family Frankiaceae; genus Frankia; species Frankia sp. CcI156. Next base: position 17,290 of record NZ_MOMD01000053.1, on the reverse strand, counting down.
GGCCGGGTGATCGTCGGGTGGCCCGTCGCCTCACGGAGACTTCCGGCAGAGCAGACGCTATGTCCCCCAGCGCCGGACGCCTATCGACAGTGCGCGGAGGCTGCCACCAACGCGCAGTCACCAACGCGCAGTGCGGTTTGGTGAAGCGCACACGACCGGGCGAGAGTGGGGCATGCACCGGCCATCCCAGCCCGCCCTCATCGACGCCCGTGGGGCGAGCGCCGAGGTACGGCCCGGCGAAGTGGTGAGCCGGTGCGATGCCGGCTCGGGCGGGTCACCGGATCAGGCGGGTCGCCRGAGGGTGCCGGGGGAGGACCGGGCGATGCACGAGCTGTCCGTCTGCCGATCGATCGCGGACGTCGTCACCCGGCACGCGGCCGGTCGGCCGGTCACCCGGGTGCACGTCCGGGTGGGTCAGCTGCGCCAGATCGTGCCGGAAACCCTCGCCTACTGCTGGGAGCTGATGAACGCTGGGCCCCCGGAGAACGCTGGGCCCCCGGAGAACGCTGGGCCCCCGGAGAACGGCGCCGATCCCCCCGGCGGGCAGGTGCTGGCCGGGTCCGTGCTGGCCGGGTCCGTGCTGGCCGGGTCCGTGCTGGAGGTCGAGAGCGTGCCGGTCAGTGTGTGCTGCCGGGTGTGCGGGACCCGCGGCGAGTTGGCGGACCGGGCGCTGCGCTGCGGCACCTGCGGCGCGGCCGGCGTCACCATCGTCACCGGCGAGGAGTTCCTCGTCACCTCGTTCGAGGTGGCTTCCGACCCAGTAGTTCCCGACCCGGCGGCTCMCGGCTCGGCAGCTCCCGACACCGTGGAGGCGTGACACGCCGTGGGTCGCTTCCATCCCCACCCGGAAGGGGCGCATCCCCACCCGGAAGGGGCGCCGCACGAGTACTCGGGTCCGCACCCACCGGCCGGGGTGTCCGTCGGGGACCATGCCGGCTATGGCACCGGGCCCGAACGGGTCGAGGTCCTCGAGCGGATCCTCGGGGAGAACGAGCGGGTCGCRCTGGCGAACCGGGCCGCCTTCGACGCCGCCGGCGTCACGGTGGTGAACCTGATGTCCGCTCCCGGCGCCGGTAAGACCACCCTGCTGGTCGGGACGCTGCGCCGTCTCGGCCCGCAGCTGCGGGTCGGGATCATCGAGGGCGACATCGAGACCAGCATCGACGCCGACCGCCTCGACGGGCTCGGCGCGGCGATCGCCCTGATCAACACCGGTAACGGGTTCGGCGGGGAGTGCCACCTGGACGCGCCCATGGTCGCCTCGGCGCTGGGCCAGCTGCCCCTGCGCGACCTCGATCTCGTCGTTATCGAGAACGTCGGCAACCTGGTGTGCCCCGCCGAGTTCGAGGTCGGGGAGGACCTGCGCGCGATGGTGTTTGCCGTCACCGAGGGCGAGGAGAAGCCCCTCAAGTACCCGGTCATGTTCCGCTCGGCCGACCTGGTGCTCGTCAACAAGACGGACCTGCTTCCCCACCTCGACTTCGACCTTGACGCGTTCCGGAAGAACCTCGCCGACGTCAACCCGGACGTGGYTGTGCTGGAGGTCAGCGCCCGTACCGGCCAGGGGGTCGACGCCTGGTGCGCGTGGCTGCGCGCCCTACCCGGACAGCGCCCGGAGCCTACGATCGGCGGGGCCGCGCTCGATGACGACGGGGATCCAGCGCGGGCGGGCGCTCGACGGCGGGCGCCTGGAAGGCGACGGTCTCGACGTCCGTGACCGCGACATCGATGATCTCGACATCAGACAGCCCGAAGTCGGGTGCCTGGAAGAGGCGGATCGTCAGAGGCGGGGGCTCCTGCCGCGGCAGAGAGCGCGGCGGCTCCGACGCGGAGAAGAGGGGGATCGAGGCGGTGGCGATGAGATGTCTCGCTTTCGGGGTGGGGCTGCCGAGTGGAACGAGGGGTAGGACGTCAGGGCGGTGACAGGCTTCTCCGCGGGACCTTCCGCCGCCTACGTGGCGTCTTCGGGTTCCGCGAATCGAAGCCTCACGGCGTCAGAGACGGGACATCTTGCTGAACGGGCTCAGAATGCGTTCCTGCTGGGAACCGAAATCGACGAGGACGGCGACTTCTGCTTCGACCCCGGTTACCTGGCCGAGACCGTACATGTCGTGGGTGACCCGGTCTCCTACGGCGAACCGCTTGCACGGCGGGGTGACCGGGGCCTTGAAGGGGCTGGTGGACAGACGGGGCCTGGGTAGCGCTGACTTGGTCATCGCCTCCAGTATGCGCCTGCCGCACCGGGCGCCGCTGGTCGTCGTTGACGAAGACCAGACGATCACCGCTGCTCTCACCGGCCATGGCGCCCGGACGAGCGAGGTTGCCGACCTGCTGCCCGCGCGTGTCRCCGGGACTCTACCGGCCGCACCCTTGAGCGCCTGGCCTTTATCTACCGAGTGTTATCGAGTGTTACCAGGCGTGTGGGGCGCCGAGGTCGTTGATCAGCTCGGCGAGGACGAGTTCCTCGTCCACTCTGATCGCATGGTGCTCCAGCGCGGGGCGCAGGTCGGGGTCCCAGGCCGCGTCGACCGGCCGGCCAACCAGCTCGCCGCCGGTCACCGTGGTCAGCGCCGCCTGATAGGACCGGGCGTCGAAACGCCATGGCCGCCAGCCGATCCGTTCCCGCAGGCCGTTGGCGATGCGGATGCCGCCCCAGTCGAAGTCGCCATGGTAGGCAAACCGCGCGCCCTGGCCGGCGAGCGCCGCGAGCAGGCTGATGACGGCGGCCGACGGCTGGCCGTTCACGCACACCAGCGGCGGGGTGCGGCCCGCCAGCTCGTCGGCGGCGCTGGCCAGCACGATCGGATTCTCGCACAGGTACACCACTCCGAGGCCCACCCCGAGGTCGCCGCGGTCCTGGCCCGGGCCGACCTGGCGCAGAGTGAGCACGCAGGGCTCCCCCGCCTCGCGACAGATGGCCAGGATCCGGCCGGTCGGGCTGTCCGCCCCGCCCGGCAGACCCAGGCAGAGCACCGTGGACGACAGTTCGTCACGGTGCACCCCGACAGCGGCCCACGCGGCGCGACGGCCCGCGGCCGAGCCGTCACCCGCCGGGTGGGATCCGCCCAGTACCCGGGCCGCCGCCAGGGCCAGCGTCGCCAGCGGCCGGCCGTCGTCGAGCGCGTGCGCGTCACCGGTGCTGGTGGCGGCCAGCCGGCCCAGCGCCACGCCGGGTGAGGGCAACGCGTCGAGCACCCGGAGCAGGTCGGCGGCCAGCGGCCCCGCCGCGTCCGGGGTGCCAGCCAGCCGGCGCAGCAGGCCGGTGCTGTCCAGCCAGGACCGCCAGGGGGTGAGTTCGGGGCGCCGGGCGAGGAGGTCGTCCAGGGGCTGGTGCGCCTGCGCCCAGGCTCGTGACTGCGCCGCGGCCAGCTCCGCCCGCTCCGTGACATCCCCGGTGAGCTGGCGGACGGCGGCGGCGAGTCCGTCCGGCGCGGCGCCGCTGGACCGCAGCACCGCGTCGACCTCGTCCAACGACACGGACAGCGAGGCGCCGGTGCCGGCCCGGCGGCCCAGCAGCCGCTCGACCCCCCGCCGCTGGTCCGCGCTGGCCCGGCCGAGGGTGACCGTCCCGGTGAGCGGCCGGCCCAGCTCGATCCTGCGCCGCACCCGGTCGAGCAGCCACGCCGTGTGCTCACCGCCCAGCAGACGACGCAGCCGTTCCACATCGCGGGCGGCTTCCGTACCGCGGGAGGCCCCGGTCGACGACGCGCTCACTCGAACGGCAGGGGCTCGGTGTTGCCGCTCTGCGCCGGACGGAGCGGCTGGGGCTGGTCGGGTTGGTCGGGCTGGTCGAGTAGCTGGGGCTGGTCGGGTTGGTCGGGCCGCTCGGGCTGGTAGGGCACCGGCCGGTCGACGCGGGTGCGCTCGTGCCCGTCCCACCGCCACGGCGTGACGAGCACGGCATCGATGCCGTCCCGGCGGGACAGCTGCGCGATCGCCAGGCCGGGAACCTGCGGGTAGCAGCCCCACTCGCGCTCGCTGGTCATCACCACATCGAGGTCGAACGCGGCGAGCAGACCCAGGCACTTGGCCCGCGAGTCGTCGTCCACTCCGGCGAACGCCTCGTCCAGGGCGACCAGGCGGGGTGCGTGCCGGTTGCCGGAGGAGTCGTAGAACGACGAGGCAGCTGCGAACAGCGGCACCGACGCCGCGAGCACCCGCTCACCACCGGACGCCGGACCGCTCGCCGGCCGCCACTGACCGTCCTGGAACCGCTGCACAGCGAACTCGTGCCAGTCGCGGTAGTCCAGGGCACGGGTCAACTGCTCGGCCCATCCGCCGGTGGTGTCCGCGCTGTGCTCCCGGTTGATCTCCTCCTGGAGGAACGCGCCGACGGCGGTCCGCTCGGCGGGGCTCCAGGCGTCGGCCGTCTGCCGCAGCAACCGGTCGCGCACCGCGCCGAGCCCCTCGGGGGCGCTGCGCGCGACCCGCCACTGCAACCGCAGCCGCATGCCGGTCGACGTGGGCCGCTGCGCGAGGTCCGTGTTGATCCGGCGAACCTGGCCCTCGGCGTCGCTGATCAGTTCCTGCAGGGCGCCGGCCACCTCGTTCACAAGGTGGTTCTCCAGGATCTCGCGTTCCTTCGCGGACAGCAGCATCGCCCGCTGCCCGGTCTCCGTCTCCAACGCGGCGACCAGGGCCGGGATGTCCTGCTTGCGGCCCTGGAACAGGACGTCGACCACGATCACGCCGTCGGAGACGACCATCCCGACCGAGTGGCCGTGCCGGGACAGCGCGTCGGTGAGAACCTTGTGCTCGGCCGACACCCGCTGCTGCGCCAGCTCCCACCGGCGGTCGGTGTCGTCGACGTCGTCGAGGGCGGCGTTGACCGCCCGGGCGAGCGTGATCGCGGGGTACGGTGCCCAGCCGGCAGCCGGGTCCGGGATCTCCAGGTCCGGGACGGCGACCGCGAGCAGGCCGGTGGCCGCGAACGCCCGGAGCCTCGCGACAGCCGCCTCGCGTTCGGCCGCGGCGGTGGTGATCGCCTCCCGCAACGTCTCACGCCGGCCGTGAGCCCGGCCCCGGGCGTCGAGCGCATCCCGTTCGGCGGCCCGGGCCTGCTTCTCCCGCTGCCCGCACCGGTCGAGTTCGGTGTCGACGGCGGCCAGTTTGCGGAACAGTTCGTCGACGGCGGCGCCGGCCGTCTCGACCAGGACCCGGTGACGTTCGGCGGCCGCGTCGGCCTGCGTCTGCGCCTCGGCGACCGCCTCGGCGGTCTGTTCCTGGCGTTCCAGCGCGAGGGTGAGTTCGTGTTCCGCCTCGGTCGCCGCGCGGCGGGACCGGTCCAGCGATTCCGCCGCCGGCCACAGCGCGGCCAGCTCCGCCCGGTAGTCACCCAGGGCGTCCCGGACGTCGGCCAGCGCGGCCGGCTCCGCGGGCAGGCGCACGTCGCCGGCGAACTCCTCGGCCGCCGCCCGCGCCTCACCCGCGGCCTGCTGCCGGCGGGCCGCGACAGCGGCCGCCTCCTGGTGCTGGGCGTCGATCCGCCGCTTGGCCTTGTGCTCCGTGGCCAGCTGCGCGTGCGCCTCGCGCAGGTCGCCGTCGGAGGGCCGGGCCCCGTGCTCGGCGGCCAGCGAGAGCTGCCGGTCGGCCAGCTCCGCGGCGGCCGCGGCCAGCTCTTCGAGCCGTAGCTCGATCCGGGTCGCATCGGCGCGCAGGTGGTCGAGCCGGACCCGCCTGGCCGCCTCGCGGGCACCCTCACCGATGTAGCCGGCGGTTTCCTTGCGCCAACCGCCGGTCAGGACCCCGTTACCGAACCGGCCGTCCACGGTGACCCAGGTCTCGGTGCCCGAGGTCCTGTTGGCCGTCGTCCCGTTGGCCGTCGTCCCGTTGGCCGCCGGCCCGTGGACCAAGGAGCCGCCGGCCGGGCCGGGCCCGCCGCGCAGGCCGATCGTCGCGAGGACGGCGGCGACCGCGGTGTCGCTCAGCCGGGCCGCGCGTGCGTCGTCGCGGTCGATCGCCGGCGTGAGCACCGCGGCCAGCCCACCCCCCGGCGCCGGCCGCCCGGGCGTGACCAGAACGTCGTCGCTGACGGGGTCGTGCAGCCGCCCGTCCGGGCCGACCCAGGCGTCGAGGATCCCGGCGGCCTCCAGCGCCGCCTCGATTCCGGCCCGGTGCTCGTCGGGCACGCCGTCGACGAAGTCGACGACCTTCCACAGCGGGGCGCCGTCCCGGCCGTCCCGCCCGTGCTCGTCGCGGGTGTGCGGGGCCGGCGGCGAGTCGTGGCCACCGGCCGCCAGCCGCTCGATCTCCTCGGCGAGCCGTTCGAGTTCCCGCCGGGCGGCCGTCTGCTCGCCGTCGAGGACGGCCTGCCGGCGCCCGAGGTCGGCGGTGGCCAGCCGCGCCGCCCCGTCCACCGCGGTGGCGACCGGGTTGGACCCGTCGAGTGTGTCCACCCAGCCGGCCAGGGCCGCCAGCGCGGCGTCCGGGTCGGCCGGCCGCAGGTACGCGCAGCCGGCCAGGTAGGCCGTGCAGGCCACGACGAGGCCCGCCCCGCGCTGGGCGGTCAGGTCCTCGGCCGCCGCGATCCGCTCGGCGGCGGCCTGCTGCTCGGCAGTGATCCGGTCCAGGTCGTCCCGGGCCGCGCGCAGCGCCACGCCGGCGTCGGCCGCCGCGCGCAGCAACCCGTCGAGACGGTTCACGGCGGTGCCCTGCTGCCCGACCAGGGCCTCGGCGGATCGCCGGGCGTCGCGGTACGGCGGTTCCCCGCCGTCCAGCTCGGTGAGTACCGCGGCGTGCCGGCCGGTGACCAGGGCGGCCTCGGCCGCCAGCCCGGCGGCCCGGACCGCGGCGTCGAAGCCCGCCGCGTCGGCCTGGACCGTGCGTTCCGCACCCGTGAGCCGGCGCTTCCGGTCGCCGGCAGCCTCGGCCGCGGCCCGGCTGTCCCGCTCCCGCTGGGCGGCGAACCGGGCGAGCCGCCCGGCATCCTCCTCGGCGCCCCGCAGCGCCGCCGCGTCGCGCATCTCCGGGCTGTCCCGCAGCGCGTCCCGCCGGGCGGTCAGTGTGGCCTTCGCCTCCTCCACCTCGGTGAGCGCCTGCTGCGCGGCCGTCAGGGCCTCGACCGCCGCCTGATGCGCGGCGTCGGCCTCGGCGAGATCCCGCCCGTGCTGCTCGTAGCGGCTGTGCGCCTGCCGCGGCGGCGCGGCGTACCGCTTCGCGGCCACTCGGGCGTACCGGCGGTAATGGGTCAGGAATGCCTGCGCAGCCGTTTCCGCCTCGGCGAGGGCGCGCAGCGTCTCCCGTTCCTCGTCCAGACCCCGGAACGCCTCGGCCACGATGACCACGAGCGCGGGGTCCAGCGGCGGCAACGCCTCGGTGAGCGCCCGGGAGAGCAGCTTCTCGTCGGGCTTCTTGGACAGTTGCGGCTGGCGTAGCTGGATCAGGAGGTTGACCAGGGCCTCGTACCGGTGCCCGCCGAGACCGAACAGCGCTTCGTCCACGGCACGGCGGTAGTCCGACGCGGTGTCGTACACCGCGCCGTGGCCGTCGACGGCTTCTTTCAGTTTGTCCCTGGTCAGTGGCACCCGGGTCGGGCTGACCAGGGACAGCTGCGGACCGATCCGCTGGCGGGTCACGAAGAACCAGTGCCGGACGATGCCGCGCCCGCTGACCGCCTTCAGGCCGGCCCCGATCGTGCGGTACTCGGGGATGCCGTCACCGCCCAGCCGGCCGAACTCCAGCCAGGTGTAGCCGAGCCGCTCGGGATGCGGATGCCGGCCGCCCAGCAGCAGGTTCCATTCCATCCGCTTGTTGCGGTCACCGTCCGGTTCGACCCGGTGCGCGRCCAGCTCGCCGTCCAGCAGGAACGGCAGCGTCAGCGCCAGGACCTTCGACTTGCCGGTACCGTTGTTGCCCCGCAGCAGCAGCCGCCCGTCGTGGAAGTGGAACTCTTCCACGTCGTAGTAGAAGAGGTCGACCAGGCCGGCGCGCAGCGGCTGCCAGCGGTCCTCCCGGGCCGGTACGGGAATCGAGGCCGACGCCGGTGCCGGTGCGGGAATCGAGGCCGGTGCCGGTGTCGCGGGCATGCGGGTCGAGGTGCTCATCGGCGGCTCGTCTTCTTCCTTCTGGCCGGACCGCTTCTGACCGGGCCGGCGCCGCCCGCCCGGCCGTCGTGGATCGTCGGCGCCTCGACGGCGTAGCGCGCGATCGCGGGCCGGGCGAGCACTGCCGGCGGCTCGCCGGCCCGGCCCGGCACGTCCGTGACCAGCCGCAGCGCGCGCAGCTTGTCCAGCGCCATGGCGAGCAGCTCGGCGTCGGCACCCGGTTCGGTGACGCCCCGCCGCCAGTAGGTGGAATGCTCGGCCGCCATCTTCCGAACGTATCCACGCAGCCGGCCGACCGGCACCGRCTCCGCGGGATCCGGCCGGGTGGCGAGATACTCGGCGACTAGCAGGGTCACGTGGCCGTCGGTGCGCTGTTCCGGCATCCGTACGTCGGTGAGCTCGTCGTCGGGGTCGACCATCGCGATTCCCTCCGCGCGCATCTCGGCGATCAGACCGGTGGCGTCCTCGATCCGTCTGGTGATCGCCCGGCGCTGGCTGATCAGGTAGGCGCGCTCGTCCTCGGCGAGCTCGTCGTAATAGACGACGGGATCATCGAGCAGCCGGCGGGTCAACCGGCGGCGAAGCGACCGGTTGCGCAGGTCGTCGGTGTCGGGGACGGGCTCGTGGGTCAGCTCGGCGAGCCGCGCCCCGATGTCGTCGGCGTCGATGGTCGACGGGCCGCGGGTACCGGTCAGCAGCGACGCGAGCACCCTGCGGCGTACGTCGTACAACGCGTCGCCGCTGTCGCGCAGATAGGCGTCCTCCTCGCCGGCGACCCGATCCAGCACGCCGAGCGTGAGCAGCAGCCGGACCACCGCCACGAGGTCGGAACGTTCGTCCCGGCGGCTGAGGGTGAAGGTGACCCCGGTGCGGGCCAGTTCCGGGTCGCTCGCCGCGACCAGCACCCCTTCGGCCAACCGGCCGAGGGTGATCTGGGTGTCCGCCCCCTCCAGCACTGACAGCGCGAGGCACAGCAGGACGTAGCGGCGCCGCCCGAACGGCGCTCGGCCCTTCCCCTCCCGCGCCGGGTGCGTGTCGTCCTGGATGGTCGCCGCCGTCTTGAACAGCCGCGCCGATTCGGCGTCGACGACCAGCCGCCAGCCGGTTTCGGCGGCGAGCCACTCGCGCAGCTCGGACGCGTGCCGGCGGACCAGCCGCAGGACCTCGTCGTCCGCGCCGGCGGTGCGTAGCGGCCCGGCCAGCAGCGCGCGCAGGGCCCTGCGCCGCGCGGCCCGGTTCTCCTCGGCGACCGAGTCCGCCGTCATCCGGACACCCGTCCGGTCTCCAGCAGCTCGAGCCGGTCCGGCCCACCGGCGAGTACGACCGGAGCGAGGCCGTCCATCCGGCCATTCAGAYCGTTTTGCCGGTTTCGGTCATTCCTGTCGTTCGAGTCGCTCCAGTCGTTCAGGTCGTTCAGGTCGTTCCAGGCCGCCGGACGCGATGCCGCACCGGCCAGGTCGACGATCTCGACGGTGTGTTCCGGGCCGTCCAGGACGCCATCCTCGGTCTCGATCCGCGCCACCCCCCCGCCGGGGACGAGGGTGAGGCGGATCAGGACCGTGCCGTCGCTGGACGTGGTCTCCACCTCGGTATCGCCCGCCAGCCTGGCGGCGAGCGCGTCCCCGAGCAGGCCGAGGAACAGCCGGAACGCCTGCCGGTCCAGGACGCCGAGCTGGGACAGCAGCACTGGCCCGTCGGTGGCGAGCCGGGCCCGAGCGGACGCGGCCTGCTCCGCCTCCCGCGCGGCCTGCTCGGCGAGCAGCCGCCGCTGCCGCGCGCGGTCCGTGACCCGGTTCGGCGTTCCGCGCCGCTCGTAGGAACCGGTCCGGCGTAGCTGCGGGCTGATCCGCATCGGCGGCGCATCCTGCCACGGCGTGTTCGGTGTCGGCTCGTCCTCCTGCCAGGCGGCGACGGTCTCCTGGCTGACGGTGAGATGCCGGGCCGAGGCCAGGCCGAATGCGGCCCGCCACAGCCGGTGGGCCGCCGCGTCGTCAGGAGCCTCGGCAAACCAGCGAGCGAGCGTGCGGAAGTCCGCCGACCGGTCCGAACGGCCGGTACGGCGCTCGTTGAGTGCGGCGACGGTATCGATGAGCTGGGTGATCGCGGTGATAGCCGCGCCCCGCAACAACCGTGCCTGGGAGGGACGGCGTGAATCCGCCGACACGAACCAGTCGTGCAGGCCGCGCCAGCGGTTGCGCCAGCCGTCCAGGGCCGCGGCGACCGCGGCGTCGTAGGCGGTCCGAATCCGCTCAGCGTCGGTTCGCCCGGCTCCGGTCCGGCCGGAATCGGATGCCCCGGAGCCGGATGCCCCGGAGCCGGATGCCCCGGAGCCGGATACCTCGGGCACGTCGGGCACGGCGTCGGTCGCCTCCCGACGGGCCGCGAGTAGCAGCAGGCGTTCGACGCCGGCCCCCTCGACCTGACCCAGCAGGGTGGCGATCTCCGCGCCCCGGTTCGCCAGCTCGGCGATGAACCGGTTGATGTAGTCGATGAGCCGTTGCTTGTAGGCGAGGAACGCGTCCACGTCACCGTCCGAGAAGTCGATCACTCGGCGGAGGGACGTCATGAACGCCTGAGCGTTGTCGGCCAGTCCGGTGAACCGCTCCGCCAGCCCCAGCAGCAGCAGGTGTACCTTCGCCGGGTCGAGATCGGCGGCGTCGCCGGCCGTCATCTCCACCAGGGCGCGCAGCTGGGCGGCGATGTCCTCCAGCGCCACCGACTGCAGGGCGCCCCGGCGGCCGATCGCCACCTMGTAGACGGCGATCGCCTCCTCGGCCGCCTGCCCGGCCGGGGTCAGCTGGTACAGGTAGCGCGCCCGGTGGAAGTCCGCCACCGTGGTCACCCGGCCGGTGTCCGGGTCGGCCCGCAGGTTGCCCCACTCAACGAGCTTGTCCAGCGCGGCGACGATCGACTCGGTCTGCCCCGGCCGCCCCAGATCCGCGATCACGTCCTCGGGGCGCATGTGGACGATGAACCGGTCCCGCGCCCGCGCGAACGTCGTCAGCACCTCCCGGTAGACGTCCGCGTTGGGGGCGCTCAGGTGCGCGAACGGCTGCCGGGGCGGCGCATCACCGCCGGCTGCCGGCCCGGTCTGTCCGTCGCTCGTCACACCGCCCAGTATCGCCCACCATGCTACCGCGTGAACGGCGGGTGACCGGCTACCAGTGACACTGCTGGGGAAGACGGGAGTCTGCGGGGTCGTCGGTGGCTGAAGCGACGGCCGAGTCTGGCAGGCCTGGACCAGCACCTCGATGCCTCACCTACTCCGCGAACTGATCGACATGCTCRCCGCCGGACACCGGCTCTGCTTCTACCTACCCAGTAGGTCACAAACCATGAACTATCGATCACAGCAAATCGCCGTCGATTACGTTGGAGATTGCTGCGATTCACGTCATTGGTGAAAGGATTAGAGCCCGATGGCGGGGGTATCTCTGGCTCGCAATCCAGTGGGGAACTTCCCCGAGGAGATGGYGGTGCGACACTGGAGGGGGCGGAAATGGCGCTCAGGAAAAGCCCGAAGTATTTTCTGATGGTTGTGATCGTTGCGCTCGGGACAATTTTGTCTGCGGCTCCTTCGATGGCTTCTCCGCCGAGAAGCGCGCCTGGCGCGGTCCATCGCAGTGATGTACATTGTTATTGGCGCCATATGAGCGGTCACTGGGTCTGGAGGCATGGACACCGGACCTGGATTCCCCCGCGCACGGTCAGGGTCTGTCGCTGAGATTCCAATAAAACAGGCATCGATCGCAGGAATCCCTGCGGTCGGTGAGGAGATCTTTTAGAGACAAGTGTTCCGTCCTTGTGCGCTCGCGCGGGGACGGAACGCCAAGCCTCGGATGCCCGTTACAACGTCCGCCTCGCCCACGACCGAGGATGAAGAACTGTGCGCCGTGTGGGCCACGGCGCGCCAGCGAGCCTGGCCGGTCGTCTCGGTGGACGAGCGGGAGAGCCTACAGGAGACCCTGGAGATTCTCGCGGACAGTGATGCGGTGGCGTCGATCCGTCAGATGCGTGAGGAGATCGCCCGAAAGGTGGGGACGATCATCAGCCCCAGCCCCAGCCCCAGCGCCGGCTCAGCTTTCGGCGGGGGGGATGTTGGGGTTGAGCCGGAAGCGGTTCTCCGGGTCATAGGTGCGCTTCACTCGCCGCAGCCGCTCGACGTTGCGCCCCCAGGCCCGTGCCCGGTCGGCGTCGTCGAGATCCGCGTCGCCGCCGAAGTTGAGGTAAGTGCCCGATGCGGCCCGAAGCCTGACGGCCTCGCCGTAGGCATTGCGCACCCAGCGGATGTTTGCGTCGTCTTCGGCGGGGTCCAGCCAGTTTCCGTCGATGCTCAGCAGGTACCGAGCGCTGCGGTCACCGAACGCGGTTTCGGTTGTCCCTACACGTGACATGGCCCCTCCCAGGAGAGGCAGGTGCACCATCGTCGTCGGGTGCGGGCGGTCGTGGCTGATGCGCGCCACGAACGTGGTCGCGTCCTCATCGAGTCTGTCCAGGTAGACGGACTTCCAGTAACTCTGGAGCCCACCCTTGGGGAAGAAGGGATCGAGGGAGGATTGCGCTGTCCGGTACGACCGGGCCTGGCTCATATCGGCAAGCGGCGCGCCAAACCCGGAAAGCGCCCGGCACGCTCGCTGACCCTCGTCCGGGGTGCCGGCATACAGGGCGGCCGTGATGAGCACGTCGCGGTTGTGCACGGCGGGCGGGAGCGTCGGTGCATCCGGCAGCGACCACAGGAGGGCACGGCTGGTGACCTCGTCAGGGACGGTGGACGTCCAGTCCTGCCAGCGGGAAAGCACCTCGGTAACGGCATCGACCGGGTGAACGATCATGCTATTCCAGACCATCGGGCCCAACGGACAGGCCTCGAACTCGAAGGACACCACCACACCGAAGTTGCCGCTCCCGCCACGCAACGCCCAGAACAGGTCCTCATGTTCGGTCCCGTCGCACCGTATGATCTTGCCGCTGGCTGTCACGACCTCGGCGGCGCGCAGCGCATCACAGGCCAGACCGTRCTTGCGGTGGAGCCAGCCGATTCCGCCACCGAGTGTCAGACCCGCGACGCCYGTGGTCGACACGACCCCGCCAGGTACCGCGAGCCCGTACAGCTGCGTCTCACGGTCGACGTCGCCCCAGGTCGCACCACCCGCCACCCGCACACGTCGCTGATCCGGGTCGACCCAGACACCCCGCATCATCGACAGATCGATCATCAAACTGTCGTCGGCCGTGCAGGTCCCGGCGATGCTGTGGCCGCCGCCGCGGACAGCGACGAGCAGGTCCCGCTTGTAGGCGAGGCTGACGGCGTCGACGACGTCGGCGGTGCCGGTGCATCGGATGATCAGACCGGGTCTGCGGTCGAGCATGGCGTTCTGGACGACCCGGATGTCGTCATACCCCAGGTCGTCCGACGTCAGAACCTGCCCGCGGAAGATCGCGCGAATCTCCTCGACCGTCTCGTCCGAGAGCGTCTGCCGTTCGCCATCCAGCGTGAGTATCTGTGCCGACATCGAGCGATCTCCCCTCCGCGCCTGCCGATGTCTCCGGTGGGCATCGGTCTGCGTTACTCGCTTCTTACAGGGTGACGCCACGGCTGGATCGTCGCTAGCGTGTTCGTCCCGCAGGACGGCAGCCAGTTCGGCGAGTGYGGCCAAGATTGCCACTCCGAACCCGGCCCACCGCCATCCCGTCTCTGCGCCGGACAGCGGCGTGCCTGCGGAATTAGGAAGCTGGCAGGTCCGTCGCTGGCGCCTGGCGTGGCTGCCGGGGGTGCGGGCGCAGCCCGCCCCGGTCCGCCAGCGTGTCGGTGGCCGGGATCCGGGTCCGCGAATCGGACTGTCGGACCGCTCCAGTAGCGTTGGTCGGCTGTCTATCGGGAGGTCAGTCGTGCTGCTGGAAGGACTCAAGCCAGGGCTGCGCGTCGACGGGCTCATCCCCGCCGAGGTCGTCACGGTCATTGCCGCGCAATGGCACGGTTCCGACGCGCTCGAACTGACCTACAAGACCGCCGCCGGCGGCCTCGGCCAGCAGGTCGTGTTCCGCAAGGACCAGGACAAGCTCAGCGTCGCCCAGACCGGCAGCCGCGCCTTCGATGCCAACGCCAGCGACTTCAAACTCGTGGCCGAGGCGCAGCGCATCTCGCTGGCCGGGCTCTTCGACCCGATGCTCGCCGTCGCCACCAGCGACGTGCAGCCCCTCCCGCACCAGATCCGCGCGGTGTACGGCGAGCTGCTCCCGCGTACCCCGCTGCGCTTCCTGCTCGCCGACGACCCCGGCGCCGGCAAGACGATTATGGCTGGCCTCTACCTCAAGGAGCTGCTGCTGCGCGACGACGTGAAGCAGTGCCTCATCGTCGCGCCCGGCGGGCTCGTGGAGCAGTGGCAGGACGAGCTCTTCTTCAAGTTCGGCCTCCGTTTCGATCTGCYGACCAACCAGCTCATGGACTCCCAGGTCAACCTCAACGTCTTCGAGACCAACCCGCTCCTCATCGCACGAATGGATCAGCTCTCCCGCAACGAGCAGCTCCGGGCCCAGCTCAGGGAGACCGAGTGGGACCTGATCGTCGTCGACGAGGCCCACCGCATGGGCGCCCACTACTTCGGCGGCAAGCTGGAGAAGACCAAGCGCTTCCAGCTCGGGGAGCTCCTCGGCGAGATCACCCGCCACCTGCTGCTGATGACCGCGACCCCGCACTCGGGCAAGGAGGAGGACTTCCAGCTCTTCCTCACCCTGCTCGACAGGGACCGGTTCGAGGGCCGGCAGAAGAAGACCACRGACACCAGCGGGATCATGCGCCGCCTGGTCAAGGAGGAGCTGCTTACCTTCGAGGGCAAGAACCTCTTCCCCGAACGTGTCGCCGAGACCGTTCCCTACGAGCTGACCGCGTTGGAGTACGCCCTCTACGCGGACGTCACCCACTACGTCCGCGAGGGGATGAACCGGGCCGACCGGCTCGGCGGCAAGCGCAAGAACACCGTCGGCTTCGCGCTCACCGTTCTCCAGCGGCGACTCGCCTCCAGCCCGGAGGCGATCTACAAGAGCCTCGTCCGCCGTTCCGAGCGCCTGGAGGGCAAACGGCAGGAGATCCTCAACGGCACCTACCGCGAGTCCGAGCCGACCGTCGACCTGGGCGAGATCGACGAGGACGGGTACAACGCCGAGGAGATCGAGGAGCTGGAGGAGGACCTGCTCGACGCCGCCACCGCAGCRCAGACCGTCGAGGAACTCAACGCCGAGCTGATCGAGCTGGCCGAGCTGGTGAAGACCGCCAAGATCGTCCGCGACGCCGGCGCCGACCGCAAGTGGACCGAGCTGTCGAACATCCTCCAGGACGAGGTGCTGACCGCCGACGCCAACGGCTGGCCGCGCAAGCTCATCATCTTCACCGAGCACCGCGACACCCTCGACTACCTCCGGGCCAGGATCGGCTCGCTGCTCGGCAAGCCCGACGCGGTCAGGGCGATCCAGGCGGCGTCCGCCGCGGCGAGCGTCGCCAGATCACCGAGGAATTCACCAAGAACCGCGACGTCCAGATCCTCCTGGCGACCGACGCGGCCGGGGAGGGCCTCAACCTCCAGGCTGCCCATCTGATGGTCAACTACGACCTGCCGTGGAATCCMAACCGCATCGAGCAGCGCTTCGGCCGCATCCACCGCATCGGCCAGGACAAGGTCTGCCGACTGTGGAACCTCGTGGCCTCCAACACGCGGGAGGGTGAAGTCTTCACCCGTTTACTGGCCAAGCTCGACCAGATGCGCCAGGATTACGGCGGCAAGGTCTTCGACGTCCTCGGTGAAGCCTTCACCGAGACCCCGCTGCGCGCCCTCCTGCTCGACGCCATCCAGTACGGCGAGCGCCCCGACGTGAAGGCGAAGATGCACGAGGTCATCGGCGCCAGCGTCGGCGATGGCCTCAAGGACCTGCTCGACGAGCGGGCGCTCGCCTCAGAGCACCTCGCCGAGGCCGACCTCCAGCGGCTCCGCGCAGCGATGGATGAGGCCCGGGCCAAGAGGCTCCAGCCGCACTACGTCGAGCTGGYGTTCAAGGCGGCCTTCACCCGTCTCGGTGGCCGGATCGCCAGGCGTGAGCGGGGGCGCTACGAGATCGCGAACGTGCCCCAGCACCTCCGCTCGGYCGGCAGGGGACCGATCGCGACGAAGTACGACCGCGCCACCTTCGACCTTGCCCACTGCGATCATGGCTGCAAGGTGGTTCGTTGGTTGATCGAGTTCCGGCCTGTGCTTCGGATGTCTTGCTTCCCGTCGGTAATGCTACGAAACGCGCGCGAATACCCACGCACTGTCGGTACCRTACCGGCGCGACACCTAGATCCGAGGAGCGGCAGAGCCAGACGAGGAGGGCCGTCGTGGCGATGAAGGTCAAGGTGGGCAACTATGCCCATCTGTGGGACGGTGCTGAGCCCCTCGTGCCGGGGGACCTTGTACTCCTGCCCGAGAACTGGCTCAGTCCCAAGATCCATGGTCCTGGACCCTTCGAAGGCACCGTGACCGCTGTCGGAAGTGACTATGACGGTCCGATCTCGCGGATCATCGCCAAGATCGGGCACGATCCGGAGTGGAAGCCACCTGCGTCGTACATCCCACCCGCACCGCGTGTGTCCCTCATCCACGAGGGTCGGTATCGAGTGGCCCTGGCCGAGTACGAACGGCAGCGTGACGAGTGGCGCCAGCGCGCAGGCGGGTCCTCCTCTGATCCGGTGACCGTCGAGCGGGCCAGGCTCGTCGCGTGCCCAAAGTGTGGTGCTCCTGAGTCAAGCCCGTGCACAGATGCCACGAAGCCCCGAAAAGCGAACCATCAGGAGCGGGTCCGTCGCTTCCGCGAGTGGATGGAGGAGACCCATCCTCGATTTCCATGGCACGGAGCGCCGTAGCTGCCAGTCTCGGCCTGATGAATTTTGCATGATGTGCGAATTCCGAGAATAGTCATGCGGACTCGATGCGGCGGATCCAATTTTTGCCGTCAGCGGCTACTCCTTCGAGAATATGGATCGTGTGTTGGAGGCCGCCGGCGTCCTGGGGGCGGCTGGCCACCGATGCCGCAGTTTCGTCCTCCGTTAATTCATCGGGTGCGGATTCCGTCGTTTTCATCTGGATTTTTTGGCCGTTCATCAGGGCGAGCTGGAACTTCTGTGTCGCGGACCGCTGGTATCCAAGCTCGAAGACCTGTTCCGACTGCGGCTGGCGAAACCCAGGCCTCACCCTGTCGGACCGTATCTTCGCCTGCCA
>NZ_MOMD01000052.1:0-49468 GCF_001983015.1 Frankia sp. CcI156 | reverse complement strand
TTGATTATACCAGCGTGGCCGGTATAACCGTTGCGGTCC
Source organism: Frankia sp. CcI156 (assembly GCF_001983015.1). Lineage (NCBI taxonomy): Bacteria > Bacillati > Actinomycetota > Actinomycetes > Frankiales > Frankiaceae > Frankia > Frankia sp. CcI156. Next base: position 49,429 of record NZ_MOMD01000052.1, on the reverse strand, counting down.
GTGCCGGATTCCCCTGTCGCCTGAAGGCGACAGTCCCCTCCGGAGGTCATTGATGGTTGCTCAGACTACCTACTCGCTGCGTCACGCCTGCCTGTCCGGCTGGCTGGCGGCGGGTGTCCCGCCGWCGCGGGTCGCTCAGTGGGCGGGCCACACGGTTCAGATGCTGCTGACGATCTACGCCCAGTGCATCGACGGGGACGAGGAGATTTGCCGGGCCCGTATCGCGGCTGCCCTGTCGGCCGACAGCGCATGATCCTTCGGGCACGTCTCAGACACAGACCGCCGCCGGTCACCGCCGCTGATCGCACGTCTTGAAAGGATGCGAAAATGCCCTCCCACCAGCGGAGACACGCCCTCACCAGCAATAAGTTTGCTATCCCAAAAAATCCTCGATCGCTTTATGCATTTCCCAGACCAGGATCTCAGYGGGAGCCGAGGCGCTGACCCGCTGACCGCCGGTTGCGGTGAACCGGACCGCGTCCCCGGCGCGCAGCACACCCGTCCCCTCCAGCGTCACCTCGCCCTGCGTCACGAACAGGTGCAGGTAGGRAGCCTCGGGAAGCGTGACGTCCCGACCAGGGCTGAGCCGGGCGGCGCACAGGGCCGCGAACCGGTTTCTGATCGTGATCGCGCTCTGCCCGCGGTGCCTGGCCATCCCGGACGCTACCGGTACCAGGCCGCCGCGTAGCAGCTCGTCGTCGATCTCCAGCTGCTCGTAGCCGGGGTCGATGCCCCGACGGTCCGGCGCGACCCACATCTGGACGAAATGCACCGGCTCGTCATGCGGCTCCCCGCCGCCGTCGAGACGCCAGGAGTCGTTCTTCTCCGAGTGCAGGATCCCGCGACCGGCGCTCATCCGCTGCGCGAGTCCCGGGTAGATGACGCCGGAGTGGCCGGTGGAGTCCTGGTGCACGAGCGATCCGCGCAGGACCCAGGTGACGATCTCCATGTCCCGGTGCGGATGGGTCTCGAACCCGGTCCCGGCAGCGACCGTGTCGTCGTTGTTCACCAGCAGCAGACCGTGGTGGGTGTTTGACGGATCGTAGTGATGGCCGAACGAGAAGGAGTGGTGGGAGTCGAGCCAGCCGACGTGCGTCGCCGCTCTGTCGTCCGCCCGGCGAATGTCGATCCGGGGCTGTGGGCGCAGGCCCGCGGAGGAGGGTGCGGCGGAAGACGGGCCCGCGGTAGAAAGGGTGGCGGCCGGTGGGACCGCGGCCGGTGGGGTGGACGACCCAGGGGAGGACGGCGTGGCGCTCATGGTGAACCCTCCTTCACGGTAGGCAGGACAATGCCTGCGCAGTCCAGCGTCGTCGGGGCCACGGACATTCCACGGCCCGCGTCCCGCCCAGGCAGATGACCCGCCGGCTAGAGCAACGGAATCACATAAATAGGCATATAATCTGTCGATTTTGGTGGCCGGATGGTGCGACCATGCGTTCCACGCTGCGGCGGATACCGCTGTCAGATCTTGCTAGCATGTTGCGCATGTCGCGCACGATCACGCTCCGGCTCTCGGACGAGGCCTACGAGGCGGTCAAGCGGTACGCCGAGGCCGAGCACACCTCGATGAACGCCTGGGTCGAGGGCGTGCTTGACGCCGAGGACATGCGTCGGCGCTGCGCCGCGCACGGGGCCTGGGTGCGGGCCGACCCGGCGGTGGCCGGCGCGGCCCTCGCCTTCGGGGAGGCCAACCAGCGGGCTCTCGCGGTGTCGGGGCTGCCCAATCTCGCCGACGCCGCCGGGTGAGGCCACCGCGGCGCGGTGAGATCTGGACCGCGGGCATCGGGCCGGCGCCGCAGGCGGTGCTGATCCTCAGCTCCACGGTCTACAACGAGATCGCCGACGAGCCGACCGTGCTGGTCGCCCTGGTCGTGGAGCACGCCACCGACGAGGGGTTCTGCGTCGACCTGGGGGAGGGGCAGTGGGCCGTGATGGGCCTGGTCACGTTCGTGGCCAAGGCCGCCCTGGGTGAATGCCTGCGCCGGGTCGACGCCCAGACGCTCACCACCGCCAACACCATGTTGTTCAAGATCTTGGCCACGCCCGAACGTTGACCTTACGGCAACGGCCCGAACTGGTCGAAGGCGAAAGCAGCGGTGGGGCAAGCGGCGGGTCACTTCCTCGATGCGCTCCAGCCCGGCGTCGGCGTCCGGCTTGGATGTCGGCCGACGTCATCGCCGCCGCGATCAATCCGTTCACGGCTACCATCCCCCAGGCGGAGGCGCAGTCTCCTYCCGGATGATTGCCTTCAGCGTCGCGTGGACGGCGGATGGATCGGTGAGGCGTGCGGCTAGCGTCTCGATCGCGAGTTCGAGGGGAATCGCCGCGGAGAACTTGAGCCCATCGGCAGCCTCGACATCGATGGCCGGAAGAGCGTCAACGAGGTCGTCACGTCGAACATCGAGCATTGTCCGTAGCGCGGCGGAGTTGACGTGCGGGCGAAGCCGCAGCCTGAGATCGCCGACCGGCGCGTCAGCGTCAACCAGCTCGCCGAGCCCCGAGGCGAGGGCCGAATTGGCCGCGAACCCGGCAAATGTCCACCAGATCGGCCGCTTCTCGGGGTCGCGGGTGAGGTAGGTGCGTTCGCCCGGCTCGTCACTGACACTGACACTGACAAAGGAATGCTGCGCGCGGAGCTTGTCCAACGCGTCGGCGGCCCGCCGGGATATCTCGATGCCGGCCGTTTGCCCGGCGAGGACGTCGAGGTGAGCCTGGGCGAGCGGATAGGACATGACCCGGGCCCCGCCGTTCCACCGGGACCAGCCTGGGTAGCGGCTCGGTTCRACCTGGACTCGTCTTCTCCGCCAGTCGACATGATTCACCTTCCAGGCACGACCGCCGAGAAGAACCACCCGCGGTCCGTGCTCCGGTCGAGCCGCGAGCGCGATCGGTGGCRGCTGGCCGAGCAGGCTACGTCCCCACCAGACCTGCACCATCGATTCGCCGGCGAAGGTTGACGTGAGGTCGAGGAAGTAGCGTCGCCCGTATTCCTTCTCCGCCCGCGGGCCGATCGATACCAGCCCGTCGGTGTGCACGACAAACCCGGAGCTGGCCAGATGCGCCAGTACGTCGACCGCGCCCGGAGTCCGGGCAAGCCCGCCGAGCCACTGCCAGACGTCGCGGTCGACGAGGCGGCCTTCCTGCAGGGCCAGTCCGAGGATCTGCTGGGCGACGATGTGACGGGGAAGCACGGGCGGGACGACCGGCTCGACGTATCCGCGTTGCCACAGCAGCGTGATAGCCGCCGCGAGCCACAGAGAGTTCTGCGACGTTGCCAGGAACAGCGTGTTGCGTCGGGTCCCGGGGCGCCGCCCGGTCCGCCCGAGGCGTTGCAGGAAGGAGATCACCGTGGCGGGGGCGCCGATCTGGATGACGCGGTCCAGGTCACCGACGTCGATCCCCAGCTCCAAGGTGGAAGTGGCGACGATGACGCAGTTGGTGGATGTCGCGAAGGCGGCCTCGGCCTGCCGCCGGTCATCCCGTGACAGGGACGAGTGGGATACATACGTCCGTACCCCGAGGTCACGCAGCGCAACCGTCAACTCCTCGACCTGGCTGCGGGAATCGCAGAAGACCAGCCTCTTCATCCCCTGATGAAGGCGGGCGACCACGAGGGCGGCGTTACGCAGGGAGCCCACGTAGTCGATCCCGACCTCCGTGGTGGCTGTCGCGTCCGTGGTGGCCGTCACGTCCGTGGTGGCCGTCACGTCCGTGGTGGCCGTCACGTCACTCGGCCGGACGACCGCGCGCGGCCGGGCGGATCCGTCCGCGAGCCAGTCGAGCAGTACGTCCGGGTTCCCGACAGTTGCGGACAAACCAATCCGCTGTACCGGCCGGTTGGCGAGCCCGCGTAACCGGGCCAACACCCCCAGCAGATGCCAACCGCGGTCGTCACCGGCGAAGGCGTGGACCTCGTCGACGACAACCGTCCGCAGGCCGGCGAAGAGCCATCGATGATCGACGCGCGCGGAGACGAGCATCGCCTCGATCGACTCCGGGGTGGTCAGCAGAAGATCCGGCGGATCCACGGCCAGCCGCCCGCGCACCGAGTCGGCGACATCTCCATGCCAGACGGCGGCCCGCCGGCCGAGCCATTCGCACATCGCGGCCAGCCGCGGTTCGAGGTTGTTCAGCAACGCCCGCAGCGGACACACATACAGCACCGACAGCCCGCRCCATTTCTCCCCGGCCATCCGGGACAGCAGGGGCAGCGCCACCGCCTCGGTTTTCCCACCGGCGGTCGGTGCCAGCAGCAGCACGTCATGCCCGTCGAGGACCGGACGTATCGCCGCCTCCTGCAACGGGCGCAGGGCAGGCCACCGCAGACTGTTGACGACGTGATACTGGACGGCCGGGTCGAGGGCGGCGAAGCCCGGGGCCCCGGAAGCCCCCGGGGCCCCGGAAGCCCCCGAGGCCCCGGAAGCCCCGGAAGCCCCCGAGGCCCCGGACGTCCGGGAGATCACAGCGGTAGGTCGATGTCGTCGACCGATGCCGCCGGGGGCGGTTGTGGCGGGCTGGGCATCGCCGCACGTTCGGTGTCGGTGAGCTCGGTGGCGGACAGCCGCGGGACGTACGCACGCCGGGGATCGAAGGCGGGATGCTGGTCGACGCGGTCGAGCACATCGACGAGTTTCTTCACGAAGATGCGGGGCGCGACGCCTACTCGCCCGCCGAACTGCCCGACCACGGCCTGCGCGAACTCGGCCAGGTAGCCTTCGTCCACTGCCGTGGCGAACCGCTCCGGATCACCATGGCCGGAGCTGTACAGCTCCCGGATCCGGCCGCCGAGCTCCAGCAGGGAATCCCGGTTGAACCCGGGCAGTCGCAGCTGCACCGCCCGAGGGTTATCGAAAGCTTGATCCGGGAGGAAGTCGACGTGGAGCCGCTGCGCGAGCGGGGCGAGCCGTTGCGCTCCCTGCGGTCCGTCGAAGAACGCGGGAGTGCCGGTGATGACGAGCATCAGCCCGGGGAATCGCCCAGCGTCCACGTCGTCGATGAGCTGGCGCAGCGCGTTGAGCGCCTTGTCACGCATGTCGCCCCGGACCCGCTGCAGCGTCTCGACCTCGTCGAGGACGACCACGAGACCGGCATGGCCGCTGTCGGTGAGCACCGCGAGCAGCCCCTGCAGGAAGCCGAGCGCTCCGTCGTGATCGAGGTCGCCCCGGACACCGCCGGCCCGTTTCACCGCCGCCGCCACGTGCGGTTGCCCGCCCAGCCAAGCGATCAGTCCCTCCGCGGCCGCGGTTTCGCCGGCCGCGGTCGCCCGCCGGTACGCCCGTAGGGCGGCTGAGAAGGACGGCGCGACCCGCCCGACGGCGGCCAGCCGCTGTTCCAGCAACTCGTCGACCCGGCGCGCCAGCTCATTCTCGACGACCTCGCCGCCGGCGAGAACGTCCTCCTCCAGCGCGAAGAACCAGGAATCGACGATGGGACGCAGCGCGCTCGGCGCGAATTCGGCGGTCGCGAGCCGTTCGGCGAGCCGGCGGTAGACCGTTTCGAGCCGGTGCAGCGGGGTCTCGTTCTCGGAGATCGCGATCTCGGCGGTGGCGAACCCCCGGGCCTTGGCCCGCTCGGCGAGCCAGCGGGTGAAGAACGTCTTTCCCGCGCCGTACTCGCCGCGGATCGCCCGGAACGTCGCCTGTCCGCCGGCGAGCCGGTCGAGATCCTCCTCGATCGCCGTGGTGAAGCGGTCAAGACCGACCGCGAGCACATCCAGGCCCTGCCGCGGCACGGTTCCGCGCCGAAGCGCGTCGATCACCTCCCGTCGGCGTTGTTCGGAGATGGTCACGTCAGACCGGCCTGCGTCGCCAGCAACGCGGCGTTCAGCCGCACGGTGTCACCATCGATCCGCAGCACCTCGTAGCCGTCGATGTTCAGCACCCGCTGCGCCGCGGCGAGGTGGCTGGCGATCCGCGCGTCCGGCACGTCGAGCGCGCGGGCGACCGTGGCCCGCGTGGCGGCGCCGCCACGGGCGTCGAGCGCCCGCAGGAGCAGCCCGAGCCGGTCCGCGGGCATGGCCCCGCGACGCATCCGGGCGAGCCGAGCCCGCATCACCTCGGTATCGAGCACGCGATCCACCCACGGTTGCGGCGTCACCTCGGACTCGTCGAACAGACCGAGGTCCGGCTGTGCGGCCGAGCCGGCACGTCCGGCCCGCGTGGTGCCCGTGGCCGGCGTGGTGCCCGTGGCCGGCGTGGTGCCCGTGGCCATCGGCTCCACCCACCAGGGAGGCGCGGCATGGTGCAAGGGAGTCCAACCGGGCAGGTCGAGGTCGACCCGACGCAGCAGCGCCAACGGGATCACGATCTCCTGGGCACTGGCGCCGCCGTGGTAGCCGTTGCGCAGGGCCGTATAACGTAGCCGTTCGTTCCAGGCGGCGACGATCCGGCCGCCGCCCAGCAGCACCCGCGGGCCGATGAGCGTGACCTCGTCCTCGTCGGGCGGGCGCGCCGAGGATCGCCACCGCGCGCCGCCGCTGTCGTCGGAAACCAGCCGGGAGCCGCGTTCATGGACGTGGCCGTGGTCGCTGACCAGCAGGACGGCCCGGCCCGATCCGTCCGCGGTGGCCAGCAGGTCGAGCAGYCGATCGACCGAGCCGGCGGTCCAGGGGGTGCGCCCACCCTTGTCCAGGGTGTCGTCGACGGTGTTCACAACGATGCCGACCACGGGGGCGTCGCCCCTGATCGCGTCCGCGACGCGCGGCTCAAGCACCTCGCCGRCACCGGCCGCGGCGAGGTCGCCCTTGTGGAACAGCGGCCAGCCCCGCTCGGCGAAGGATGCCTTCTCCTGGCTTTGCGTGCCGTCCACGAGCCGCCCGCACAGCAGGCTCGTCCGCGAGGTCCGGGTGACCGACGGCAGGGTGGCCAGCACCGGTCGGGCCGGGGTGAGGGTGTGTTCTACCCAGCCCCGGGTCGACAGGTCGGCGAGCAGCTCCCGCGCCACCCCGGTGGACATCCCGTCCAGTACGAGCAGCAGCAGCCGGCATCGGCCGGCCAGCGGCACCACGATCTGGTCGAGCACGTCCTCCACCGGCAGCAGCTCGCCCAGCGTCGACCCGGTGCGGGTGTGGTCGGCGAGCAGATTCGCGAACCGCCGTTCGTGTTCGCGGCGACGGGCGTCGACCGTCGTGCACAGTGTCCGGTAGGCGGCGGCGACCACCTGATCGACGTCGCCCTCCCACACCCGCGCCCGGGCCAGGTCGACCCATGCGTCCTGGTCCTGCTGCCGACGGGACGCCTCGGCAAGGCTCGGCGCCGGTGGTCGGGCGGACGCGGCCTCCTGGGCCAGCCAGCGCAGCAGCCGAACGGCCATCTCGGCGCGACTCACCCGCTCGGCATGGTCGGCGGCCAGCGCGTGCGCGTTCAGCCGCGCCACCTCATGTTCGACCGGCCCCAGATCCTCGGCGCGTGGCCGCCGCTTGCGCAGCACCGCGGCGACCTGCGAGCCAATGTGCCGCAGGCGCTGGGTGAGACCGGATTCGAGGACGGCGCTGGGATAAGACAGCTCAGCGGCGCCCTGCCCGGCCAGGATCTCCTCGGCGCGTCGCAGGATTCCGCCAGCCACGGCCCGCCCCTCCTGGCCGAGCAGCCGCTGAACCAGCCCTTCAGCCGCGCGTCCCCATTCCGCGGCGACGGACGGGGCGAGAGCRCCGTCGACCACCCGCGTCTCCAGCATGGTGCGCGGCACCTGCGCCGTGTCCCGGACCTCGGGATGGCTGAGAGCCGCGAGCACCAGTCCGACGGCGACGGCGTCGGGACCGTAGGGCCCGGCGAAGCACCGGAGAACGGCGRCCACCACGTCGCCTCGACCGCCGCGGCCGGCAAGCCATCCGCTCATGCCGGTACGCACCGCCGGGTCCAACGCGCGCCACCGCGCGAGGTGTTCGGCGTCGAGGCTCCATCGCAGCAGGCCCGCGAGGTCGAGGTCGAGCGGGGTGAGCCCGGCCTGGGTCTCGGCGAGTGTGGCCAATGCCGTGGCCCGGTCCAGGTAGCCGTTGCGCGCGGCGGGATACCCGTCCGGCGGGGGGGTGGCGAGCAGCGCGTTCACCGCCCACTGCTCGTCGACGAGGGCCGGATCGATGCCGTGTGCCCGAAACAGGCTGGTGAGCTGCTGCCAGCGATCAAGCGGCAGGATCTTCTGACCGGCGAGCCGGGCAGTGATGCTCGTCCCCAGCTCGCCGGTTTCGTACTCGGTGAGCAGGACGAGTACCTCCCCGGCAGGAAGATCGTCGACCTGTTGCAGCTCGTCGCGGATCGCGAGGGTGGACACGCATGGCCGGACCACCACGCCGCGGCCACCGGGCAGTTCCAGGCGTTCGTCGTGCGGCCACACCGGCGCCGCGGCCAGGGCGACGACGCGTGCCTTCTCGTCTCGGCGGAGCACCTCGGCCACCTTCGCCCGGACCAGGACCGGCGCGGCTACCACGGTCACCGCACGGCCTGCCAGGTGACTTTGATCCGCCAGCCCTGGGCGGTGAGCGCCGCGAGCGTGGACGTGAACTCGGCAACCGAGTCCTGATCGACCTCGCGGGCGCCGCTGGTTGCCACGCCGCCCGGTGCCGCCACGCCCGGTGCCGCCACGCYCGGCGGGTTGATGGTGCCGGTTCTGCTCGCTGGGCGGGAGACCCGTCGGCTCCATTCCAGCAGCAACCCGCGAGYCTTCCTGTCCGCCTTGGTGAGCGCCGGCTGGAGGTGCTGGACGTACTCGTTGGCCGCCCAGACCGCGGCGAGCTCGGTCACCAACGCGGCTGCCTCCGCGCCCCGCGGATGCTCGGGTCCCCAGTCGGCCACGGTGGTGAAGATGTTCCAGTCCACCTCCCGGATGGCCGCGTCGAGATCGGCGGCGGTGGTCAGGCTCCGACCGGTGTGCAGCGGGACCGCGGGGAGGTCGAAGGCGGCGAGCCGCTCGACCAGGGCCAGATTGTCGGTGATGGTCGCCAGGTCCGCACAGAGACGCAGCGCGCCCTGGGCGATCCGGACTCGTTCCGTCGCCGGGTCGGTGCCGTCCCGGAGCACGGTCGGTCCTCGGCGGATGAGGGCCGCGTGCAGCGCGCGAACCTTCGGAAGCCGGTCCGCGACGGCTGATCGTACCCGAGTGGCCAGCAAGGCGACGTTGCGCGCGGTACACAGTTCGGTGATGTCAGTGATCAGGAAGAGGGCGTGCGCCCGGCCGCGGGCCTCCTCCCAGGTGTCCCGATCGGGTAGCGGCTCGGCGACAACGCGCGCGTCCGCGGGCAGCGGGCGCGGGATGCTCACGTCGAGCGGCCGGCCGTGGAGGATGCCGCGGTTGGTCTGCTCGGCGAAGACCAGCACAACAAGGTCCGCGATCTCCTGGGGCAGACCCATCCGCTTCGGCTCGTCCAGCCAGGCACGCAGGTCTCCGACCGTGACCGGCCGGCCCGCCGCCTCGGCCTCGATGATCTTTCGGCCGAGGTGCCGTTCCCAGTGGTGGCCGAGGACGAAGTACTGGTCGCTCTGCTCGCCGAGCCCCAGCGGGTTGGCCACCTTCCGCATGACGGGCCGCTCGCTGGATTCGACCATGATCCGGTGCTCGGGATGTTCGATGGCCCGGCGCACCTGGGCGTGCACTTTTGCCAGGTCACCCRGGCGCACCTCGCCGTCGAAGTGGGGGTGGGCCGGGAACTCCCAGCTCAGTGCCTGGTCGAGCAGGTTTTCGAAGGCGGGGCGCAGGGCGGCACCGGCGGGGACCCGGGGCGTGAATCCCGGTTCGAGGCTGACGAACATGTCGATCCCGCCGTGCGCGGGATCGACGACCGTCTCGTCCGGGGTGACGAGGCCATAGGCTTGCAGCAGCGCGTTCGTCAGTTGGCTGCGCAGCTGGTCGAGCTGCGCGGTCAACTGYTGGTGGGCGATAGCCCGGTCATTGTCGGACAGGTGCCCGGCGAGTTGGTCGAAGCTCGGCCCGACGGCGTATTCCAGCCGCAGGTAGCGGCCCAGGCTCCATTGGGTGTGTGCGGTGAAGTGCCGCGGGACCCAGCAGAGGGTGCGCGCTGGGAGCGCGTCCCGCAGCCGCGAGACCCGGTCGAGGGCCTCGGCCGGGGAGTGGTCGTCCGGATCGAAGGGGACGTCGAGGGCGAGCCGCCAGCCGTTGTGGGTGGGCGTGAACATGCTGTCGCCCACGTCACCGGGGTCGCGAAGATAGCCGTAGATGAGCTCGACGTTGCGTTTGGTGCCGCGCCAGGTGGCGGTGACGATCGTCGCGCGGTCGATACCCTCCGGTTTCGTGGCGCCGAGCGCGTCGAACAGCAGCGTTCGCACGGTCAGCCGGCGGTCGCCGGGCGAGTCGGCCCCCTTGGCGTTCTCCAGAATGCCCTCGATGTCGACGCCTTCGAGCCGCACCGACAGGAGCGGGCTTGCGTCGTCCCCGCTGACCTGCACCGCGCCGAGCCGGGCCGCCCATTTGCGGACGACCTGGGTGACCGCGCCCGTCTCCTGACCCGGCACCATCGACCGGATGTACCCGTGGTTGAGGGCCACGATCCGGCGGGCGGTGAGATCCCGCATCGACGGGACCTCGGGGAGCAGGGCGGCGAGCACCAGGGTCTTGGCGATCCGGTCGTCCATGTACACGGCGTGTTTCGGGGCCACCCCGGTGACGGTTTCCTCGGTCAGCCCGTGGCTTTCCAGGATGAGCCGACGGATCTCGCCGTAGACCTTCTGCGCGTTGCGCCACAGCCCGCCGAGCTCGCCGCTGATCGGCGACGCATCCGTGATGAGCGCGTCGAACAGGTCGGAGACGGGGACGAGCTGGCCGAGCTGCAGGGTGTCCCGCTGGTCAACGAGTAGCTGCTGCATGACCCGCAGCGCGGTCCGCTCCCGCTGGAGGAACCCGGACAGCGCGACGAGCGTCTCGACGAATGCCGGGCTGAACGGATAGGTCAGCCGGAACGCGGCCCGGTCGGCGTGGGCGGTCATCAGCGCGGCCCGGATGTCCGCTCGGACCCGGTCCATCGCGGCGAACGAGGTGTCGATCTGTGCCCGGGTGGCATCGCTGCGCGGCCGCAGGACCCGCTTCGACATGATGAGCGGCAGGTTGTTGTCGGAGAGCTTGATCGAGCCGAACCGACCCTCCCACCACTTGAGACTGTCGGCGAAGGCAAGATGTTCGGTGCCGGGCAGGTTGGTGCCGACGAGCTCGCGCAGGTCCCGCTGGCGGGCGACGAAACTGATGATCGGCACCGGTCGGTCGGCGTTGGCCGCCTCGACGAGCTTGGCGACCTTGGGAGCCTCGTTCGCCACCCAGGCGTGATCGGCCATCCTGGTGGCGAACCACAGGATGAGCTCGTCGAGGAAGAGGATCAGCCCGTCGTAGCCGAGGCCGGCGGCATGCTGGCTGATCGCGGCCAGGCCGTCGTCGATGTTGACGTAGCCGGTGGCGGCGCCCCGGGCGAGCTCGGCGAACCCGACCAGCGCCTTCTCCAGGGTGCCGACCAGGTCGCGGCGCTCCTGCGCGGCGGGAGCGGCGGTCAGTGCCTGCTCGAACCGGTCGGCGTCCCAGGCCCCGTGGTTCAACGTGCCCCAGCGCGGGTCGGCAGCCGAGCTCCGGTCGCCGCCGCCGAGCAGGCCGAAGAACGCCTGGTCGCCGAGTTGGCCGCGCAACGCCACCGCGGTGTCGAGCAGCGGCTTGTCGATGAGGACGGCGGGCAGCGGCGCGTCCGGGTGCAGCGCGCGGACGTGCGCCAGGTAGCCGCCGAGGACCGCCTCCTCCAGCGACGTCTTGCCGACGAGGTGATACGGCACGACGAGGAACTGCTTGCCGATGACGTCACCGTCGAATGCGGTGATGACAGGGGCGAGCTCGCCGATCGCCCGGGCCCCGGGGTGGTTCCGCGCCAGCGCGCCGAGCACAGCCATGAAGTGGCTCTTGCCGGACCCGAACGAGCCGTCGAGGTAGGCGGCCTTGCTACTGCCGTCGGTGAGCGCGCTCTTGATCAGACCCAGCGCCTCCCCGAACCGGATGGCCAGCTCGGGGGTGACGACATACTCGCGCAGGGTGCGATCGATCTGGGTCACGCCGCGGGACAGGTCGAGGACGAAGTCCCCCGGGTACACGGCCTCGGGGATGTCGAGGAGTTCCGAGATCAGGGTCATGACCGGGCCGCCTTCGCCGGAGTCGTGGCGGGCTTATTCGCCGGCTTCTTCACCGGCTTCTTCACCGTGGTTCTCGTCTTCCTGGCCGCGGGGAGCCAGCCGGTGAGATCGTCACGGGTCAGCCCGAGCTGGCGCACCTGCTCGTCGAGGAAGCCGGTGTAGGCGTCCGCGGGCCGAATACCGAACTCCGGGTCCAGTTCCGAATGCCATTGCGCGACCCACGGCAGGAGTTCCAGCAGCCCGGCGAGCAACGGCTTGGTTTTCTCGGCGTCCCAGGCGTCGACCTCGCGCCGATCGGCGATATAGGTGGCCAGCGCCTGCGCCTGCTGGAGATGATCCCAGCCGGCCCAGCCCAGCAGCAGGGTCCCGTCCCGGGAAGCATCCGGGTACGAGATGAACCGCTCCTTGGGCACGTCCAGCTTCCCGCGGCTGCGCCAGTAGGACGTCTCGCGGAAGTCGGTCTGTTTGTACTTCGGCGGCACCTTGATGTCGATGATTTTACGCGGTGGGGCCGGTGGCAGCGGCTCGTCGGACTCCTTACGCCGCTCCTCCTCGGCCCGGATCCGCTCGTCCTCGGCATCCTGCTCCCGCTGGAGATCCCAGGTGCGTTCCCACTGCGCCCGGACCCGCAGCCCCATGTCGGTGTACCGCCAGGCGGCGAGGAACGGTACATGCTCGTCGCGCACGAGATCGGCGACCACGTCACCAAGAGCGGTGTCGCGGGCGTAGAGCCTGGCGACGGCGGTGAACTCGGCGTCGGTCCGCAGCTCGTCGGCGAGCTGGGCGACGGTGCGCGGGGTCGGTTCCGGTCGGTGCCACAGTTCGCGGGCCTCCAGCCGGTCGAGCAGCCAGTCGCGCAACGCCTCGGCCTCCATCTCCGCCCACGGCCGGCTCGCCCAGCGCCGCTTGCATTCCGGCCGCTCGATGAGGTGAAGGTACGGATCATCGTCGATCTTCGCCAGCCGCCGCTCGACGAGGGCCCGGTAGTCCTGCGGCCAGTGCGCGGGCAGCTGGATGATCGGCGTCGAGCGGTGCCGGGTGAACCATTCCGTCTCGGTCTCGCCGGCATCGTGCTGCCGCGCCAGCACGATCTCGAACGCCCGTTCGCCAAGCGCCAGCGGCGGCTTCGTCACACTCGAACCGATCAACCCGTCCGCGTCGTCGCCGAGCAGCCCGTAGAGACCGTAGACCTCCCAGTCCAGCTCCTCCTGCGCCGAGATCATCTCCGCCCGGATCCGCTCCCACTCCGCCCGCGCGTGCACGAGTGCCTCCCGGGTCGGAACAGCGTCCCTGGCCACCGCGGCCGGCGCGACCCGCTGGAGCTCCTGAGCCAACCCGTCCAGCCGCGTCGCCAACACCAGTGGCGCCCCGTCCGGCAGCGGAAACTCCTTCAGCTTGGTCCCGGTGAACTCGTAGCGGTTCTCCCATGCCTCGTCCTGGATACCGCGTCCGATCCCACTCCCGGACTTCGGCTGGCTCACCTGCTTGAGCCAGAAGCACGCCGCCGACGAGTTCAGCACCCCGACCAGCCGCAGATGTTTCTCCTCCGTGGCTCCCTCGGGCAGCTTGAGAACGGTTGCGGTACGATTGAATATCTTGCCGCCTCGGTCGAGTGTGAAGTGGTTGTGGGTCGAGACGAACGGAAAGGCGATCGCCAGCGGGGTGTGCAGTCGGTTTGCATATATTTCTAAATATGCATAMCATGGTCGATCGTTTTCGGCAAGACTTCTACCGAATATTGTGCGAGCAGACAGGATTGTTCGGTTTGGCCAGAGGAGATTTTGTACAACTTCCTGATCTTTTAAAAGGGGGATTCCTTTGGTTATGTCGGCATACGGATTAATTGCAATGGGAGGTTGTTCGATCGTGTAGTCACGTACTAGCTCGCCGAAAACATGGKGGACCATGTTGTCCTGAAACCTGGTCACCGCCGGAGAACTATGGGCAAGTATCCAAGCGTCATCTTCGCCGAGCTGGACGGTGCGTCCGATGTCAACTCCGAGATTATGTAGACGCGCGCTGGTTGTGTCTATCTGAGCTTGCAACTGAGCCGCTCCACCGCCAGCGAGTGACCAGGGATGCCTCGCAAGATCTATCCGCTTGATTCCGAGGGTGCTGATATACGCATCCGTGTGGTCAGCATTCGCGAAGTTCTCTACTATTCGTGTCCACACGAGGCCTTTGGCCGGGTCGGCCGGTGCGCTGGGCTCGCCCCTGACACCGAGTGCTGCCCGGACCTGTGCGCCGATGGGGCGGCGGTGGCGGCCGAAGATGAGGACGGTCGGGGTTCCGTGGCCGGGGATGTAGGCGCCGCTGGTGTCGACGAGCAGGGTGAGGTCGACGCTCGGGAAGAACTCCTCGATGAGTTTCTTGCCGAACTCGCGCTTCATGAAGGAGTTCGCGGTGATCTGGCCGGTGAAGCCGCCGTTGACCGCGAGTCGGAAGAACCGCTGCGCGAACGGCACGCTGAGCGCGTACTGGCGATGGCATGCGCTCCAGCGCACCCGATAGGCGTTGCTGGGGGCCCGGTCCTTGACCGTGATGTACGGCGGGTTGCCGACAACCGCGTGGTAGCGGGCTTCCAGGATCTCCTTCAGCTCGCGAGCGTCCTCGTACTCGTAGGTGAACTCACCCTCACCGGTGGAACCCGTCAGGGCGTGGGTGGCGACGCCGTCGAGTTCGTCCTGCTGATCCTCGGTGCCCCACAGCAGGGAGTCACCGATGGCGATGCGGATGCGCCAGACGGGGGCGTCGACGAGCCGGGTGATCCCGCAGACGRCCAGTGCGGCGATGACGAGGCGGAACCGGGCGATCGCCGCCGCGAACGGGTTGATGTCGACACCGTGGACCTGGCCGAGTACGCGCTCCACGTGGACCTTGACGTCAATCCCATGTTCCTGCTTCTGCCACCGGTCGAGCAGGAGGTCGAAGGCGCCGAGCAGGAAGTGCCCGGAGCCGCAGGCCGGGTCGATCATCCGAACCTCGGCGAGGCCGAACTCGTCGATCGCCGGGGCAAGGGTCCGGCCGAGGATGAACTCCTCGACGAACTCGGGGGTCTGGAGCAGCGCGTAGTCCTTACGTGCCTGTTCGGAAAGATCCTGGTACAGATCGCCGAGGAAGCGGGTGGAGGACGCCGGATCGGAGAAGTCGTGGACGAGAGCGCCGGTTTCCGGGTCGATCCRCCGCCAGAACTCCAGCAGGCCGGTCGCCGCGTCCGGTGAGATGTCCACCAGGTGCAGCGGGTTGTGCCGGTTGACCAGATCCCGGGTTGCGTCGTACGCCTCCAGCCGGGCGACCGCCGCCCGCAGGTAKTCCAGGTCGGAGTCATTCTTGTGGTCCTCCGCCTGGAAGTAGAAAGTCTGCCATTCCCGGGCCTCGGCCACCCCGTCGACCCGTTCCCTGGCCTCGCCTGTCTCGTCGGCCTCCTGCTCGGGGCGGACCGGGCCGRCCAGCATCGGACGTCCCAGCAGCGTGTTGTCCTCGCAGAATCGGGTGAACACGCAGGCCAGCACCCAACCGACCGCCACCTGGGTGAGCTGCTGGTCGAGCCACGTCTCGTAGCCGACGCCGGTGCGACAGCCGGTCTTCGCCTCCTGGTACCGCTTGTGCAGCCGATCGTCGACGTCCCGGTCCGACCGGGCCCGCGCGCGCAGGTCCGCCTCCAGGCCGCGGACCTGCCGCTGGAGATCGGCCAACAGGCGTCTCGCCTCGATCACGCTGCTCCTCCCTCAGCGCCGTCGGCGAGCCGAGACTCGTGCCGGACAATCCACTCCTCGGACAGCGCCAGGCCCTGGTTGCCGAACTGGGGCACGGGAGCGCCACCATCCAACAACGGTTGTTTGTCCACGTCGGCCCAGGGTACGAGCAGCCACACCGTACGCACCGGTGATGTCTCGGTCGCCATCCGCACCGATGCGCGCAGCTCATCCAGTACCACCAGCGCCGGATCGTACCGGGCGACCACCCCCGCATTCGTGATCAGCACCGCCGGCCCCGCGGCCTCGATCGAGGCCCGCACACCGGCGAGCCCGGCCTGCGCGACCCTTGAGAGGTTGGCCCAGTCGCGCGACGATCGGTCGGCGGCGTCGGCCGCCAGGACGATCGACCACTGCACCCGGTGCTGGGCGCAGAACTCCCGCATCCCCGCGAGCAGGGCTTGTTCCGCGTCGACAACGGTGACATCCTGCGCGGCCAGGCAGCGTTCGGCCCGGGCGAGTCGCCGCGGCGGCACCGACAGCACCAGCCAGCCGCCGTCCACCAGCGAACGGGTGAGCCGGTCATCCGCGGCCAGCACCTCGTCGGAGACCCGGCGCCATCCCATTGTCGTCCAGGCGGCGCCCGCGCCGGTGCTCCAGCGCGGCCTGGTTCCACGGGAGGTGACCAGGGAGGTGAGCCCGGTCACCTCGATGCGGCGGGTCACGTACCGCTTTTTCTCGTCGTCCCAGCACAGCGGCACCCCGGCCGCGTCGAGCAGGGCGTCCAGCTCGGGACGGCCGGGCAGCGCGCCCGCGTGCGGGAACCGCACGATGATCCGCTCGGCCACCTGCTCGGGGGTCAGCTCCGTGCGGCCGTACAGCGCCCCGGCGGCCAGCCGCAGCGCCCGTCCCGCGTCGAGGCCTCGCGGGTAGACCTCCAGGCGCGGCGTCACCGCGGCGTTCTCGGAGGCGATCATGGCGACGTCGAGGAGCCGTTCGGGGAAGATCAGGGAGGGGTCGGTGTCGCCGGGGGCGCGGACGGCGCGCAACGTCTCGATGACCCGAGCCGGAGCCGGCAGCGGGTCCGCGCCGGCGAGGTCGTCGGCCGCGCCGCCGAGCCGGGAGGCCCAGTCCAACCGATCGGCGGTGGAGGGCCCGTCCCCGGCGCGCGCGGGGCCGGCTGCGACGAGGATGCCGTTGGGCTCTCGGCTGTACACCAGCCGTGGATCGCCACCCATCTCGGAACCGCCGGAGGCGTCGTGGGTGGTGTCGTGGGTGGTGTCGTCGCGGGGGGAGTCGTCGGCCAGCTCGGCATCGATCGCCGCGCGTACGACGGCCTCGGCGAGCCGGGAGCGCAGCGGTTCCTCCACCGTGCTGCCCTGAAAGTCGAGCAGGGCCGCCGCGCAGTGCCGGGCGGAGGCGACCCCACCGACCGACTCGACGACCTTGACGATGGTGTCCCGCAACTCTCGCATCCCGTCGAGGGCCAGCCAATGCCGCTCGAACCTGGCTACCGCCTGCCGGACGGTACGTTGCTCGCGGTCAAGGGCCTTGGCCGCGTCGCGCACGCTCGTCCATGCGTTGCCGCCCTGCTCGCCGAGGCCGAGCAGGGCTTCGGCGACGGCCCGGTCGGTCGCGCGGGGGATGAGCCCGGCGGCGACGCGGTCGAGGAGCGTCGGCTCGGTGGGCCGCTCGGCCGGGGAGGAGGTGACCTGGCCGGCCAGCCGGTCCAGGTCCGCACGCAACTGCTGGCGGGTCTTCGTACCGATGCCGGGCAGCCAGACGACCTGGGCGGGCGACAGGTCGAGCGCGCCGCCCACCGTATCGATCGACAGCCGTTCGAACACCGACAGCACCGGGCGGGACAGACCGGCGGCGCCGATGGGCGTGTCCCGGCTGATGCGCGCGGAGGGCGGCTGCGGGACCACGCTGGCCGGTTCGGCCAGGATCGCGTTCCAGGCGCGGCGCATGTCCTCCGCKGTGTCGAAGCGCTGTCTGACGTCCCGGTGCAGCGCTCGGCGGAAGAACTCGGTGAGACCGGTCGCGTACGACCGGTCGAACAGCTCGGGTTCGATCGCCACGTCGGCGTCGACGAAACTCGGATGCCCGCCATGGGTTCCGTACTCGGGCCGGCGTGCGGTCGCCATCTCGTAGAGCGTCACCGCCGCGGCGTATCGCTCGGCAGCCTGATCCCATCGGCGGCGCTCGCCGCGGCCGAGGAACGGGTCGAGGTACGGGCGGGTGCCGGCTTCGATGGCCTCCAACGGCTCCTTCGCCAGGGAGAAGTCGAACAGGACGAGCTGCCGCTTCTTGCCCCTGCCGCCACGTTCGGCGACGCCGAGGTTGTCCGGCTTGATGTCGCGATGCGCCAGCCCGGCCCRCTGTAGGTGCTGGACGATCTCCAGCAGGTCGTCGCCCCACCCCTGGAGCCATTCCGGTTGTAGTCGGCCTCGCTCGCGCAGCTCCTGGGCGAGGGTGCGTTCCCCGGCTGAAGTGATCAACAGGGCCCGGCGTGGGCCGACGTCGATCACGCCGTCGCTCAGCAGCTGCACGACACCGGGATGCTCGCTGAGGGTGCGCAGCGTCTCGGCCTCGGCGACCAACCGCGGATCCCTGTCTCGGTCCAACGACACCTTGAGAACCGCGCGCCCGCCGTCCCGCTCGACGAGCAGAGCGAGCGCCGTCGAGCCGCGGCCCAGCCGGCCGAGGACCGAAAATCCGCCCTCCAGTTCGGCGCCGGCCTCGGCCTCCAGGGGATCAACGACAACCGGTGCCTCCTCCGCGATGGCGGCCAGCCGTTCCCGAACCAGGTCGAGATCGAGCAGGAACGCGGCCATGTCCCGGGTGCGTTGCTCCGGGTCGGCCTCGGTCGCCCGGGCGACGAGCTCGTTGAGCTCCTCGGAGACGGCATCAACCTGTTCGGCGAGTAACRGTCGGTTGTGTTCGGACAGACGTCGGCTGAGCTCCCCGGATGAGGCCGCGGGGGGTTTCCCGGTGAAGATCCGGTAGGCGATGGCGCCGACCCCGAAGACGTCGAGGGTGACCCCCTTCGCCGTGCCCCAGCTCCACTCGGGTGCGAAGTAGGCCGCGGCGGCGTCGTCGGCCAGTTCGACGTAGCCCCCCGTCGACGTGGCCGGGCCGGTGGTGCTCGGTATCCCTGACGTCGATTCGGAGCCGCGGGAGGCCGTCTGCCAGTCCGTGATCTGGAGGGCGAAGCGGTCGGACCGGCGCCGAACCCAGACGCATCGCGGGCTCAGGCCCCGGTGCGTCAGCACCCGCCGGTGGGCGTACGCCATGGTCTCGGCAAGGACGCGCAGCAGTGCCAACCGATCGTCGAAGGACAGCTCGCGTTCGTGTTCTTGGAGGAAATGGTCCAGCCGGATCAGCTCGGGATCGTGGGGAAAGACGAGCGCGGGGCCCAGATCGTGCTCGACGAAGTCGATCGGCGCCGCGATCCCCGGATAGTCGATGCCGCGTAGTGCGAGGTACTCCCGCTCGGCGGCCCGCACGAGCTGGTCACGCTGGTGCACCGACTCCACACCACTGGCCAGATAGATCCGCACCCGCCGCGGCCGGTCGTCGGGAAACCGCTGGTTGCGGGCGAGGAAGTCCTGCCAGCCGACGCCCTCCTGGAAGGCGGGCAGCTCCAGGCGAAGGCTGCCGACGGTCCGCGCCCGCTGGGACGGGCGGATTCCGGCCTGGTCGACGGCCCGGGCCAGGGCATTACTGAGCTCGCCGTCCACCCGGCCGGGCTGCCGCGCGAAGTCCAGGAAACTCGGCAGCTGGGTCTGGTCATGCCGTCCGAAGACGTGCGCCCGGCCTTCTGGGACAAGGCGGATCTCCAGCCGCGCGTCGCTCAGGAATACCGCGCCCTCCACCCATGGCACCCGTCGGCCCCGCATCGCCGGCCGGGAAACCAGCAGCGACTTCAGTTTGCGGGCCTTGCGGTTTGCTCCGATGACGGGGTTGTCGACCGGGGCGCGGTGGCTCTGACGCCAGGTGCCCGCGTCTCCCACGAGGACACMGGACCAGGACTTGATCTCCAGCACGACGATGCCCGCCGGCAGGACGAGAAGCAGGTCGACCTCGTTGACGGAACCGTCGGACCCGAGAAACTCGGCGTTCGCCCAAGCCCGGTAGGGATCCCCGGTTGGTAGCTGCGCCTTGAGATAGGACAGGGCCGCACGCTCCCAGGCGTACTCGGACGGTGTGCACTGCGTCCAGCGCTCATCGTCCAATGGGCCCTCCCCCGATGCGCGGCCGGGCCCGGAACCGGACCGGCACAGTCCAAAGATCTTGAATCGTATCTCTGTGGCTGCAGGTGCTTGCAACCAGTGCTGTGGGTAGGCCGTCCCGCGATGGGCTCCAGCGGTGTCGGGGCTGCCCAATCTCGCCGACGCCGCCGGGTGAGGCCACCGCGGCGCGGTGAGATCTGGACCGGCGGGCATCGGGGGCCAGCCGGGCAGCGGCTGGTCCTTTCCTACCGGGCTTCTGCCGGGGCGCGTTCCACCGGCGGCCGATCAGGCCCCGGAACCGGTGCTGATCCGTTCCCGGTACCGGCTCGCCCGGTAGACGCCGAGGATGCGGTGGTCGGCGTAGAAGGACAGCTCCTCGAAGGCGCGGGCGACGGCCGGCTCCTCCGGGCTGCCCTCGATGTCGGCGAGGAACTGGGTGGCGACGAAGCCCCCGCCCACCATGTAGCTTTCCAGGCGGGTCATGTTGACCCCGTTCGTGGCAAAGCCGCCGAGGGCCTTGTAGAGCGCGGCGGGCCGATTGTGCACCTTGAAGAAGAACGTCGTGACGATCGGGCCGACACCGGCGGCCGCGCGCAGGTTCTCGCCGGACAGAATGAGGAACCGCGTCGTGTTGTGCTCCGCGTCCTCGAGATCGGCCTGGAGGATCTGCAGCCCGTACGCCTCGGCGGCGAGCCGGGAGGCGATCGCGGCCCTGGCCGGATCGCCAGCCTCGGCGATCTCCCGGGCGGCCCCGGCGGTGTCGGCGTGGGCGACCGCCGTCAGACCCAGCGTGCGCAGCGCCTCCCGGCACTGGGCCAGCGCCTGGGGATGGCTGTGCACCGTCTTCACCTCGTCGAGGGTCACCCCGGGCAGGCCGAGCAGCTGGTGACGGATCGGCAGGAAGTACTCGCCGATGATGTGCACCCCGGGGCGGGGGAGYAGATGGTGGATGTCGGCGACCCGACCCGCGGTGGAGTTCTCCACCGGGATCATCGCCAGGTCCACCTCACCCTCCTCCAGCGCGGAGAAGCACTCGTCGAAGGTCTGGTAAGGGACCGCGTCGTAGTCCGGATAGACGTCCCGGCAGGCGATGTGGGAGTTGGCTCCCCGCTCGCCCTGGAACGCGATCCTCTGTCGGGCGGTCATCCATGTCCTCGAATCCGCTGGATCGGGTACCGGCTGGGTCCGTGCCGGCTGGGTCCGTGCCGGTGTTGACTCCTCGACCGTACAGTCCCCGGGCGAGGAGTCCCCCCGCGCCCGAGGAGCGGGCTCAACCGCCGGCGGCGAGCGCGCGCGGCAGTGTCCGTGGCTCCGTCTCGGGCGGGAGCAGGCGGATGCCGGCGTGCAGCAGCACGACGCCGCGGCGGCCGACAAGCACCGGATCGAGCAGGATCTCGGCGATGGCCGGCAGTTCCTCCCCGAGCCGGGCGACGCGGTGCAGCAGGTCGGCCAGGGCGTCGGTGTCGGCGGCGGGCGCCCCGGAGCCGCCGAGCAGCAGCACACTGCCGCGGATCTCCTGGATGAGCTCGGCCGCGTCCCGGTCGGTCAGCGGCAGCGTGCGGGAGAGCGGGTCGACGAGCAGGTCCGCGACGACCCCGCCCAGGCGCAGTGAGAGCAGCGGACCGACGATGGGATCCTGCCGCAGCCGCACCACGGTCGACACCCCGGCCGGGGCCATCGGCTGCACGAGCATGTCGCCCGGCCCGACGGCGGCGCGGATGGCCTGCCAGGCCTGCGTGAGCCCGGCCGCATCGTCGACTCCGAGCTGGACGGCGCCGACGTCGAGCCGGCTGCGGAACCGTTCGTCGGCGATCTTCAGCGCCACCGGCCACCCGAACGCCTCCGCCGCGGCGAGGGCCTCGGCCTGGTCGCCGACCCGCCGGCTCGGCCAGGCGCGCAGGCCGACCCCGGCCAGCAGGGTCGCGACGGCGGCATCGGGCAGCCACGCCCCGTCCTTCGGGTAGCGCTCGGCCTCGGCGCGGGCGCGGTCCAGGTCGATGCCGGCCAGCACGGGGACGCTGCCCTGGTCCCGGGCCCGCCAGGCGGCATGGTCGGCCGCGCGGGACAGCGCGAGCGCGGCCGACTCCGGCGAGGCGTAGGACGGCACCGACCCCGGGCCCGGGGTACCCGAGCCGTCCCGGACAGCCAGTTGGGCGGGGATCCCATCCTGCCCGAGAAAGGAGGCGAGCAGCGGCAGGCCGCTCTCGACGGCCACCGCGCGCACCGAGCTCGCCAGCCGGTCGACCTGCGCGTGCGGGGTGACCAGGGTGATGATCGCGTCGACGTCCCCGGAGGTCGCGACCGCGCGCAGCGCGGCGTCGAACCGGTCCGGATCGGCCAGCGGCCCGAGATCGACGGGGTTCGTGGCGTACCGATGGCCGACCAGCGTGGCGAGGCCGGCGCAGGTCGAGGCGGACAGCGCCGGCACGTCGAGCCCGTAGGTACGGCAGGCGTCGGCGGCGAGCGCCGCGAGCGCGCTGGAGGTCCCGACGATGCCGACCCGCCGGCCGGCCGGCAGCGGTTGGCAGGCCAGCAGCTGGGTCGTGTCGAACAGCTGGCTCAACGTGTCGACGCGGATCACCCCGGCGCTGCTGAACAGGGCGCCGATGTCGCTGTGGGCGGCCTCCCGCCCGCTCTTGAGCGCCACGACCGGCTTGTGCCGGCTGAGCTCGCGGGCGATCCGGGCGAACCGGCGTGGGTTGCCCAGGCTCTGCAGATGCAGCATGACCACGCCGGTTCGTGGATCGGAGCGCCAGTACCGCAGCAGGTCGTTGCAGGAGACGTCCGAGCGGTCCCCGATCGAGACGAACGTGGAGATGCCCAGCGCGCGCCGGGAGGCGTCGGTGAGGAACGTGCCCGCGAGCGCCCCGGACTGGGTGAACAGGCCGACCCGGCCGGGCGGGGGGTCGCCGACCGCGAAGGTGGCGTGCAGCCGGACCGTCGGGACGGTGTTGATGACGCCCATCGCGTTCGGCCCGATCAGTCGCATGCCGCCGTCACGGGCGATCCGGATAACGTCCGCKAGCCGGGCCCGTCCCTCGTCACCCCCGTCGGCGAAGCCGGCCGCGACCACGATGACGCCGCGTACCCCCTTCTCCGCGCAGGCCCGCATGACCTCGGCGACCCGTGGCGCCGGCACCGCGACGACCACGAGGTCGATCTCGACTGGGACGTCGCGCAGGTCTCGGTAGGCGTAGACGGACGCCACATGGGTTGCCGCGGCGTTGACCGGATAGACAGAGCCGGTGAACTCGCTGGCGAGCAGCCGACGGAAGATCTCGTGACCGATCGAGCCCGGCTCGCGGCTCGCCCCCACCACGGCGACCGTGCGCGGGTGGAGTAGCCGGGCGATGCTGCGCGACTCCGCCAGGTTCTCCCGCAACGGATGTCTCCTCGCTGGTTCGTCGCTGGTTCGTCGCTGGTTCCTCGCTGGTTCCCGCTGGCGGCGGGGAAGACCGCGACGCCGGCGCGACGCCGTCCGGAAGCGAGGTTTACTCGTGTCGTCGCGGGTAGGTCCGGGTACGCCCGGACAGCATCAGGTAGTCAGCGAGGTGACCATCATGACCGATCCCGGGACGTCGCGCCTCCCCCGGGACGACGCGAAGCAGCAGCAACTCGACGCCGTCCGAGTCGGCGACGACGGCGCCCGCATGACCACCGACCAGGGGATCGGTGTCGAACACACCGACGACTCGCTCGCGGCGGGGGAACGCGGTCCGACGCTGCTGGAGGACTTCCACTTCCGAGAGAAGCTCACTCGGTTCGATCACGAGCGCATCCCCGAGCGGGTCGTCCACGCCCGTGGTGCCGGTGCCTACGGGTACTTCGAGGCGTACGAGTCGCTCGCCGACGTGACCCGGGCGCACTTCCTGGGCGAGGACGGCCGGCGTACCCCGGTGTTCGTACGGTTCTCGACCGTCGGCGGTTCCCGCGGTTCCGCGGACACGGTCCGGGACGTACGCGGATTTGCCGTAAAATTTTATACCGAGGAGGGTAACTTCGATCTCGTCGGTAACAACATGCCGGTGTTCTTCATTCAGGACGGCATCAAGTTCCCCGACTTYGTCCATGCGGTGAAGCCGGAGCCGCACAACGAGATCCCGCAGGCATCMTCCGCGCACAACACCCTGTGGGACTTCGTCAGTCTCGTCCCCGAGTCGATGCACATGATGATGTGGCTGATGTCGGACCGGGCGCTGCCGCGCAGCTACCGGATGATGCAGGGCTTCGGCGTGCACACCTTCCGGTTCGTCGATGYCGCCGGGCAGGGGACCTTCGTCAAGTTCCACTGGCGGCCGAAGCTCGGCACGCACTCCCTGGTCTGGGACGAGACACAGAAGATCGCGGGCAAGGACCCCGACTTCAACCGGCGGGACCTGTGGGAGTCGATCGAGAACGGTACGTTCCCGGAGTGGGAACTCGGCGTGCAGCTCGTGCCGGAATCCGACGAGCACGCGTTCGACTTCGATCTTCTCGACGCGACGAAGATCATCCCTGAGGAGCGGGTGYCGGTGCGGCCGGTGGGACGGCTGGTGCTCAACCGCAACCCCGGCAATTTCTTCGCCGAGACCGAGCAGGTGGCGTTCTGCGTACAGAACGTCGTCCCCGGCATCGACTTCACGAACGACCCGCTGCTGCAGGCCCGGCTGTTCTCCTACCTGGACACCCAGCTGATCCGGCTCGGCGGCCCGAACTTCGCCCAGCTGCCGGTCAACCGGCCGGTCGCGGCGGTGCACAACAACTCCCGCGACGGTTACGGGCAGCATCGCATCCAGCAGAGCCAGACGTCGTACTTCCCGAACTCGATCAGCGGCGGTTRCCCGGTGCTCTCCGATCCGGYGCACGGCGGGTACGTGCACTACGCCGAGCGGGTCGACGGGAACACGATCCGTAAGCGGAGCGAGAGCTTCAAGGACTTCTACAGCCAGGCCACCCTGTTCTGGAACAGCATGTCCTCCTKGGAGCGGCGGCACATCGTCGACGCGTTCAGCTTTGAGCTCGGCAAGGTCGACTACACCCAGATCAAGGAGCGTGTCCTGGGACATCTCGCCCAGGTGGACCACGAACTCGCGGCCGGGGTCGCCGAGAACCTCGGACTGCCGGTGCCACCGGAGAGCACCCCGAACCACGGACGATCCTCACCCGCGCTGAGTCAGGCCGACYAGCCCAGCGGGGTGGCCACCCGCAGGATCGCGGTGCTCGCGGCGGACGGCGTGGACGAGGTGGCATTGCGTTCGGCCACCGCCGCGCTGCGCGAACAGGGCGCGATCCTGGAGGTTCTCGCGCCGCACGGAGGCATGCTCGCCACGGTGTCCGGCGACGCGTTGCCGGTGGACCGAACGCTGGTGACCATGTCCTCGGTCCTCTACGACGCGGTGTTCGTCGCCCCGGGCGAGCGCGGTGTCACCGCACTGACACACAACGGCGAGGCCGTGCACTACGTCGGCGAGGCGTACAAGCACGCGAAGCCGATCGGCGCGGTCGGCGCGGGGGTGTCGCTGCTCGAGATCGCATCCTTGCCGGGCGCGCGGGTCGCCGACCAGGGTGACGCGGTGGTGTCCGACCGGGGTGTCGTGACGGTCCGCGACCTTGCGGGGCCGTCCGTGCTCGGCGACTTCGGTTCCGCGTTCGCCACGGCCGTGGCCGCCCATCGGCACTTCGACCGCGCGCTGGAGGCCGTCGCCGCGTAGGGCCGGGTGCCGATGGTGCCGATGCGCCAGATCGTGACTGACGGTCAAGGCCTGTCAGGTCCTCGGGGAGGCCGGGTTCACGCGTGATCACGCCGCTCGCCGCCGGTGTCGTACCGGCGGCGAGCGGCGTGGACCTGGTGTGCCGAGACCGTGGCGAGTAGTTCCTGGTAGCCGGTTTCGGACCGGGTGAGATACGGGTCGGTAAAGCGTTCGGTGAGAAAGGTGCGCACGATCGAAGGCTGCGCGCGATGTGCCCCCGCCGATCACCCTGCCCCGCCGATCACCCGACGAGTGTCCCACCCGCACCCACCGCACCACACCATCCCGGTACGACGTAGGGCCGTATCCACATCCGCATCCCACTCCGCGTGCAGCCGGGATCGCTCAGGGAACGGCCTGGTGAACCATCTGCCAAGAGGCCGAGCAGCATCATCGGACCGCCGGGGAGGACGGACCGCCGGGGAGGTCAGTGCACGAGTGTCTTCATGGCGGCGGTGAGCGCGCTCAGGCCGRCTTTCGCGTCGTTGAAGAGCATTCCGGTCTTCGGGTCGGTGTACAGCTCGTTGTCGATGCCGGCGTAGCCGTGGCCCATGGAGCGTTTGATGACGATGACGCTCTTCGCCTGGTCGACGTCGAGGATCGGCATACCGGAGATCGCGTTGCCGGGACGGCGGGCCGCCGGGTTGGTCACGTCGTTGGCGCCGACGACCAGGGCGACATCGGCCTGCGCGAACTCGGGGTTGACCTCGGCCAGTTCCTTCATCTGCGGATAGGGGACGTGCGCCTCGGCCAGCAGCACGTTCATGTGGCCCGGCATTCTGCCGGCGACCGGGTGGATCGCGTAGCAGACGTCCACCCCGTGCTGCGTGAGCAGGTCGGCGAGCTCGACTACTTCATGCTGGGCCCGCGCCGCCGCAAGCCCGTAGCCGGGCACGATAATGACCTTCGACGCGTACGCCAGCTGCAGGGCCGCGTCGTCCGCCGCGACCGACCGCACTGGGGCCGAGGCCGCCGCGCCGGCGTTTCCGGTCGAGTCCGCGGTGCCGAAACCACCGACGATRATGGCCGGGATCGACCGGTTCATCGCCTCGGCCATCAGCACGGTGAGGATGGAGCCGGACGCCCCCACCAGCGCGCCCGCGATAACGAGAACGGTGCTGTCGAGCACGAAACCGGCCATCGCCACGGCCGTCCCRGTGAACGCGTTCAGCAGCGAGATCACCACCGGCATGTCCGCGCCGCCGATCGGCAGCACCATCGTCACGCCTAAGCCCAGCGCGGCGGCCGCGACGATCGACAGCGCGATCGTCCCACCGTGACCAGCGACGATCGCCGCCACGCCGGTCACGGCGACCGCGGCCAGCGCGGCGTTCAGTAGTCGGGCGCCGCGGAACAGCRCCGGCGCGCCACTGATCAGGCCCTGCAGCTTGCCGGCGGCCACCAGCGAGCCGGAGAAGGTCACCGCGCCGATGACGACGTCGAGGCCGAYGGTCACGGTGGTCTGACCGGAGGCCCCGGCCAGCCCGGCCGCGCCGCCCAACCGCGCCACCTCGGCGAACGCGACGAGCGCCGCCGCGCCGCCGCCGACCGCGTTGAACACGCTGACCAGCTGCGGCATCGCGGTCATCCGCACGGTCCGCGCCGCATACAGGCCCGCGCCGGATCCCAGGAGCACACCGGCGATCAGGACGATCAGGCCGGTAGCGGTGATGACGCCGTCCCGGGCCAGCAGCCCGACGGCGGTCCCGACGGCCGCCACCATCCCGGCCGCGGACAGCTGGTTGCCCCGGCGGGCGGTCGCGGGCGAGTTCATCAGGTGCAGGCCGAGGACGAAGCAGCTCGCCGCGGCCAGGAACAGCAGGCGGATCGCCGTGTCCGAGCCGCTCATGACCGCTCACTCCCCACTGCCGGCTGGTTCTGCCCTRCCGGCTGGTTCCGCCCTGCCGGCTGGTTCTGCCCTGCGAGCCGGCTTCGCTCCGCGGCCGGGCGCCGGTGGAACATCTCCAGCATCCGGTCCGTCACCACGTAGCCGCCCACCACGTTCATCGCGGCGAACGCGGCGGCGAAGAACACCAGGACGTAGCCCAGTGGGGTGTGCGCTGTCGCGGCGACCAGCATCGCGCCGACGACGACGATGCCGTGGATCGCGTTCGCGCCGGACATCAACGGTGTATGCAAGGTGGACGGCACCTTGCTGATGACCTCGAACCCGACCAGCAGGCTCAGGACGAGGACGGTCAGGTCGGTGACCAACGTCTCGGTCATGTCCTCACGCTCCAGACTGGCTTTCCGCGGAGCCGCCGGTCAGCAGGGCGGCGGTGGCGGGGTGGACGACCCGGCCGGCGTGGGTGATGACGACCCCGGCCTGAATCTCGTCGGYGGTGTCGATGGTGAGCGCGCCGTCGTGGACCAGATGGCCCAGCAACGCGGCAACGTTGCGGGCATAGGCGGCCGATGCCGCAGCCGGCATCAGGGCCGGCAGGTTGCCGGCGCCGATCACGGTGACGCCACCCGCGGTGACCACCGTCTCATCCGGCGCGGAGATCTCCACATTGCCCCCGAGGGGGCTCGCGGCGAGATCCACGACGACCGACCCGGGCCGCATCGTCTTGACCGCCTCCTCCGTCACCAGCAGCGGCGGCCGGCGGCCGGGAACCTGAGCGGTGGTGATGACGACGTCATGGCGGGCGACGGCGGCAGCCAGCGCCTCTTGCTGGCCCGCCAGTTCCTCGGCGGTCAACGCCCGGGCATAGCCACCCTGACCCGCTCCGCCGGCCACCCCGCCCAGGTCGGGCCCACCCAGGTCGAGGAAACTCGCACCGAGCGAGGTCACCTCGCCCCGCGCCTCCGGGCGGACGTCGTAACCGCGGACGACCGCGCCGAGCCGGTGGGCCGTGCCGATCGCGGCCAGCCCGGCCACGCCCGCGCCGAGCACCAGCACCTCGGCGGGCCGGGCCGTGCCGGCCGCCGTCATCAGCAGCGGGAAATAACGCGGGTAGGCGTCGGCGGCGACCAGCACCGCCTTGTACCCGGCCACATTCGCCTGGGAGGTCAGCGCGTCCATGGACTGGGCCCGACTCAGCGTCCGCGGCAGCCCGTCGAGGCTCACCGCGGTCACCCCCGCCTCGGCCAGCTGCGCCATCACCTGCGGCCGCGGCAACGGCGCCAGCAGCCCTACCAGGGTCTGCCCGCCGCGCAGCAACGCGCGCGTCCGCGGGTCCGGGAGGCTGACCGACACCACCACGTCTGCCCGCGCGAACAGGTCGAGCCGTGCGACGACGGTGGCGCCGGCCTCGGCATAGGCGCCGTCGGGAAACCATGCGCCACGTCCGGCTCCGGTCTCGACGAGCACGTCGAGACCGGAGCCGACCAATCGGCCCACGACCTGCGGAACCATGGCCACCCGACGCTCGCCGGGCGCGGTCTCCATGGCCACGCCCACGGTAAGCGGACTCATGGTCTTTCCCCCTTTCGGGATTCTCCTCGTGTTCCCTTCCCCGTTGGGGGGATGAGGACCGATGGCCGTGCGGGCAAGATCAAAGCAGACCAGGTCAGACCGGGTCAGACCAGATCAGACCGGGTCAGACCGGATCAGATCGCGTTAGATCGCGTTAGATCGGGTCAAATTTGATCAGGCCGGACCGGTCGGAATGGGCCAGATCAGAACTCGAACACCAGCCGGGCCGGGACCCTGCTGTCCAGGACCTCGTCCATGCAGGCGTTGACGTCGTCCAACTTCCGGCCGGAAGCGATCACCCTGGTCCGGCCGGCCGCGTGCAGCCGGAACACCTCGGCCAGATCGTTGCGGGTGCCGACGATCGATCCCTTGACCGTGATCCCCTTCAGGACCGTGTCGAAGATCGGGATGGACATCGTGCCATCCGCCGGCAGGGCCACGCAGACCAGCCGGCCGCCGCGCCGCAGCGAGGCGAACGCCTGCTCGAACGAACGGGGCGACGCGGCGAGCGCGACCGCCACGTCGGCGCCGCCCAGCCGCTGGATGGCCTCGACCGGGTCGGCGGTCCGCGCGTTCACCACGTGGTCGGCGCCCAGTTCGGTGGCCAGCTCCAGCTTGGCCTCGGTGACGTCGACCCCGACGGTGAAACCACCCGCGATGCGGGCGTACTGCAACGCCAGGTGGCCCAGCCCGCCGATGCCGAACACGGCCACCGTCTCGGCCGGGGTCACCCCGGCTACCTTGATGGCCTTGTAGGTGGTCACGCCGGCGCAGGTCAGCGGCGCGGCGTCGAACGACGGCACGTCACCGGGCACCGGCACCGTGTAGTCCGCGTCGGCCACCGCGTACTCGGCGAACGCACCGTCGATCGAGTAGCCGCTGTTGCGCTGGCTTTCGCACAGCGTCTCCCAGCCGCCGACGCAGTAGCGGCAGCGTCCGCAGGCGTGACCGAGCCACGGGATCGCGACCCGGTCGCCGATCGCGCGCCCGGTCACCCCGGCGCCCACGGCCTTGACCACGCCGACGCCCTCGTGACCAGGGACGAACGGGGGAGTCGGCTTCACCGGCCAGTCACCGTGCGCCGCGTGGATGTCGGTGTGGCACAGACCGCTGGCCTCCATCCGTACCAGGATCTGGCCCGGCCCCGGCACCGGGACGTCCCGGTCCTCGATACGCAACGGTGCCCGGAAATCGGTGACAACTGCTGCCTTCATAACATCCTCCAGTCAGGGGAATCGTCGATGGGAAATGCCAAAGGACTCCGGAACCCTGGACTCCGGAACCCTGGACTCCGAGACCCTAGAACAGGCCGAGCGCGTTCTCGTCGTAGCTGACCAGCATGTTCTTGGTCTGGCTGTAGTGCTCCAGCATCATCCGGTGGTTTTCGCGGYCGATGCCGGACACCTTGTATCCGCCGAATGCCGCGCCCGCCGGATACTGGTGGTAGCAGTTGACCCAGACCCGGCCGGCCTTGATGCCCCGGCCYATCCGGAACTGGCGGGCACCGTCCCGCGTCCACACACCGGCACCGAGCCCGTAAGGCGTGTCGTTGGCGATGGCCAACGCCTCGGCCTCGTCCTTGAAGGTGGTGACAGCCAGCACCGGGCCGAAGATTTCCTCCTGGAAGACCCGCATCTTGTTGTGGCCCTTCAGCAGCGTCGGCTCGAAGAAGTAGCCGTTCGCGAACTCTCCGGCCAGCCGCGTCCGGTGCCCACCGGCCAGCAGTTCGGCGCCCTCAGCCAGGCCGATGTCCACGTAGGAGCCGATCTTTGACAGCTGCTGCGCGGAGACCTGCGGGCCCAGCATTGTCGCCGGGTCCAACGGGTTGCCCTGCTGGATCCGGCCGACCCGTTCCAGCGCCCGCGCCATGAACTCGTCGTAGATCGACTCCTGGATCAGCGCCCGGGACGGGCAGGTGCACACCTCGCCCTTGTTGAACGCATACAGCACCAGCCCCTCGACCGCCTTGTTCAGATAGGCGTCGTCGGCGGCCAGGACGTCCTCGAAGAAGATGTTCGGGGACTTTCCGCCCAGCTCCAGGGTGACCGGGATGATGTTCTGCGCCGCGTACTGCATCATCAGCCGGCCGGTCGTGGTCTCACCGGTGAACCCGATCTTCGCGATCTTCGGGCTGGTGGCCAGGGCTCTGCCGACCTCGGCGCCGGGCCCRTTGACGATGTTGATGATGCCGGGYGGGATGACGTCCTGAATCACCTCGGCGAGCTTGAGGATCGACCACGGCGTCGGTGACGCCGGCTTGATCACCGAGCAGTTACCCGCGGCCAGCGCGGGCGCCAGCTTCCACGCCGCCATCAGCAACGGGAAGTTGAAGGGGATGATCTGCCCGACCACCCCGAGCGGCTCGTGGAAGTGATAGGCGTAGGTCCTGCCGTCAATCTCGGAGATCGACCCCTCCAGGGTGCGCGCCGCCGCGGCGAAGTACCGGAAGTGGTCGGCGGCCAGCGGGATGTCGGCAGCCAGCGTCTCCCGCACCGGCTTGCCGTTCTCCCAGCTCTCCGTGACCGCGAGCATCTCCCGGTTGGCGTCGATCGCATCCGCCACCGCGGTCAGCACCTCGGCCCGCTCCGCCGGGGACGCGGCGGCCCAGGAGCCGGCGGCGGCGTGCGCCGCGTCCAGGGCGTCCTCGACATCCTCCGCCGCCGACCGCGGTATTTCACAGATCGGCTGCGCCGTGGCCGGGCTGAGGTTGGTCGAATACTTACCGGCCCGCGGCGGCAGCCACTTTCCACCGATGAAGTTCTCGTACCGGTCCGTAACATGGACGATACTGCCTGGCTTTCCAGGTGGGACGTACGTCATGACAGCCTCCCGATCTCCACAGGGCGGGCACACCTTCCGGCGTGCCCCGACCGGCACGTATGTTTCTCTGCCGAGGCCAAGCACCCCATATCGCGCCAGTCCTGAGACCATGTGCGGAAGGTCCCGACCCCCGATGCCGAACGGGCCGTTCCCGGACCAGTGCCGGGCAGCCTAAGTTGATCATGCTGTTGTGTTGGGTTTTCGGGGTGCGGCGCGGTGTGGCTCGATGACCGGCGACGGCAAAGAGGGAACTGCCCGCGCCAGGGCGGCGCGGGCAGGCCACGGGCCGAGGCCTCACCGGCAGGCCTCACCGGCAGGCCTCACCGGCAGGCCTCACCGGCAGGCCTCACCGGCAGGCCTCAGGCGGCGAGGTCGATCACCACGCGCGACGGGTTCGACAGTTCGAGCACCCGAAAGCCGACCCGATCGTCAACCCCCAGGCCGAAATGGACGTATCCCTCGTAGTCGCCGGTCATCCGATACTGGACGAGCGCGGGAAGYCCGCCGCCGGCCCGCGGTGTGCGCAGCGTCGACCTACCGGTCTCATCGTGGGCCACGGCCGGGAACAACACCACCTCCAGGAACGCCTGCCCCCGCAGCGGGACCGCAACGCCCTCGCCCGGCGACAGCACCTCGGCCACGTAACGCACCTCGTAGCCAGGGAGCTGCCCTTGGAACTCGATCGTCAGCCGATCGAAAGCCATCCCGCCGGCGACGTTGTGCGCGCCGCGCACCGCGACGACCGTCGCGTTACCGTACAGCTGATGCTCGACGCGGCGCGGTTCGCTCGACCAGACCGGCTCCCGCGGCGTCGCGGTCGTGGAAGGCGACGTCACCACCGGTCCATCCGGCGAGCGGGAGGACACGGACGGAGAAGGCACCGGCGTGGTGCCGGACACCGATGGCTTCGGCGTGGTGACGTCGGTGGAGCCGCCGCCACCGGCACCGCCGCCACATCCCAGCGGCACGAGCAGCGCGCCCGCYAGCAGCGCCACCGCCCCGATCCATCGCCGGCCCGTTGTTGTCCGCACCTTCATGCAACTCACCTCGCAGCCCAGCTCACCTCGCCGCCCCGGGTGGCCGAAAGGGACCTTCGGTAGGGGGACGGTCAGGTTAACGTCCCCCGACCAGGTGAGCCGGAAGCACCACGGAGCACCGGCGCAGCTCGAACCGATGGGAGATCTGATGTGCGTGAGCTCAGCTCCCGGGGTAGCGGGTGGACCAGGCCGGGGTGGCCGCGCCGAAGGCGTCGGAGACGGTCGCGGTGTTCTCGATCTCGGTTACCAGATCGTCCGCGACCTGCCCGACCAGCTCATAGCCCGCCAGCTCCTTCAGCCAGGCTGCCGGCAGCGCCGGCTCACCCAGAGCGGCGCCAACGAGGTTCCCGCAGATCGCGCCGGTCGAGTCGCTGTCGCCGGAGTGGTTGACTGCCGCGAGCAGCGCCGTCTGCGGATCGTCGGGCGCCGCCACCGCGCAGTACACCGCGATCGCTAGCGCCTCCTCGGCGACCCAGCCGGCGCCCAGCGATTCCACGCGTTCCGCCGTGGGCGCACCGTCCGCTGCCGTTCCGAGCGCCGCCCGCAGAGCTCTGGCTACTTCCTTGCCGTCGCGTTCGGCCGACAGGCGGCCGAGGGCCGATGCGGTGGCCTGGGTGATGCCAGCGCCGTCTACCATCGCGGCGACGATCCATGCGAACGCGCCCGCGGCGAGGTACCCGGAGGGATGACCGTGGGTGAACACGGCGCATGCGACCGCATGGTCGAAGGAGGTTTCCGGGCCCCGCCGGAGCAGCCCGAACGGGGCCGAGCRCATCACCGCCCCGCATCCCTTGCTGTCGGGGTTCGCCGGCCGCGCGAGCGTGCCCATCTCGGGGCGCCCCAGCCCGGACAGGCAGGCGTTCCCCGGAGCGCGCCGGGCATACATCAGCTGCTGCGCCGCCAACCAGCCGTCCACCTCCCCGGCGGCCGGACCGGTCCGCCGCTGCGTCGTGAGCCAACGCTGGTAGGCGCGCCACAGCACCGCGGGCGGATCGGCGATGCCCCGGGAACGGCTGCGGACCGAGGCCCGGATCAGACCCTCCACGGTAAAGAGCGTCATCTGAGTGTCATCTGTAAACGGAGCGTGTACCCCGTAGGCGGCCGTGAGGCCGATGACCCCCGCCGTCCCGTACTCCCGTCGGATCTCGTCAAGCGACTGGAATTCGATTGCCGCACCGAGCGCGTCTCCCAACGCCCCGCCCAGCAGGCAGCCCCGGACCCGGTCCCGGTAGGAGAGGCCGGAGTTCGCATCGTCCGTGGGCGCCGCCGCGCGCCGCTCTGATGGCCACAGGCTGACCGCGAGCCCCACGGCGGACCGGGCGGCCGGGGCGGCCCACAGACGTTCCTTGGTTCCGGCGGCGCCCTGGCTCTCTTCCGGGGTTTCGAGATCGGCGGCGGCGGCGAGTTCGGCGGCGGTCATGCGTTGGCGGGCCAGTGCCCGGCCCGACCTGCTGAGAATGACACCCTCGGCGGTCAGGATCTCCCGTGGATCGTCGGTGCGTTCCGGATCGGGCCAGCGGAAGTCCGGGGAGACGGAACCGTTCAGGAGCAGGACGCGGTGGGCGTTGGAGATCCGGGCACTGGCCAGCTTGGCTCCCACCGCGACGGCGTGGGACCCGATCACCTCCGCGACGTCGGAGTAACTGGTCCAGCGGCCGGGTGGGATCGCGGCCAGTACCCGGCTCATCAGGGTCCATCGCTGGTCCTGGGGCGGCGGTACTACGGACTCGTCCGGGCCGGGCCAGATCTTCACGATCCRCTCGGCGAGCGCCCGGCCACGATTCTGGATCTCCTCCCGGCCCCATCTGTCCTGACCGGCGATTTCTCGGTTCATCGCCAGCCCGCTGTCGGCCAGCAGCTTCTTCTTCTCGGTGAACTCGTGATCGGCGAGTTTCGGATTATAGGCGGTGAGCGTCAGATTGCCCAGAGTATGGACGAGCCTGCGGTGCAGCTCGTCGCGCGTCTCACCCTCGTGGGCATCGGCGTCGAGAACCGCTTTCCATCCCGGTCTCGACAATGACTGGGGGAGRATGTGTTCAACCGTCAGCTTCACGCCCCAGTCGACTGGTTCGAGATGCTCGTAATCCTCTTCCAGGCTGCGCAACACATAGGTGCGCTGAGGGCCGCGTCCGGTCCAGTAGAAGGGATTGAGCAGGACGGCTTCCTTCACAGGCTGATCGGTCGGGAACTTCTTACGCGGGCCGGAGAGAACCCGCGTGACCGCGGCGGCGGTCGGTGTCTGGTCGCCGAGCTCCTTGACGAGCGACATGAGGATGCGGTTGCTGTTGGCGCTCGCGATGCCGACCAGCATCCGCCGCACCAGGTAGCTCTCCACCACCCGGAGTGCCGCGGCGGTCTCGGTGGCGTCGAGACGGTCATTCGCATGCGCGATCAGCATGTGTAGGACGATCGGCCGGACGACGTCCGCCCCCCACCGGCGCAGCCGGTGCAGGGCCTGCCGCAGGACCGGGTCCTCCTCCCGGTCCGGATCGAGGATCYGGCTGAACAGCAGGGCCTTTGCATGCAGCTCGGAGATCCACTGCTCGATGGCGTCCTCGTCCGGCAGCGTCTGGAGATACTGCCGCTGCGACTGGTACACGGTCTCCTTGGTGGCACGGTCGTCGCCGCGGAGCACGAGGTCGAGCCAGACCAGATCCTCCAGTCTGTCACCGAGCAGTTCCTGGAGTGGGAACCACCGCCAGTCGTACACCCGGTCCGCTCGGGTGGGTAGCCGCATGAACAGGTAGTTGCGCAGCAGGTCCGCCTGGGTGAGCCGGCGGCCGGTGTGGTTGAGCGATTCGAAGATGCGGTAGACGTCGTCGTCGACATGCGCGGCGATCTCCACGATTGCGAGCTGACCGACCACGGCCTGCTCGATCAGTGCTGCGTCCAGCGGGTCGTCGGCGTCGCGCAACGCGGCGAGTTCCTTGCGGAAGAACTGGTATGCGTCGCCGATCCCCGCCCGGCCTCCTGCCTCCGGCGACCGCTCGACGAGAGCGGTCCAGGCGGTCCGGTCGGCTCGCGTCGGTAACAGGGTGTAACGTTCGGTTCCGGCCGCGTACCTGTTCATGAGGTACAGATCGTCGATTTTCGCCGCGAGCATCTGATCGTCATCTCGGACATGATCGCGGATCGCGCAGAGCAGGATGCTCAGCGCCGTCAGCCGTTGCTGACCATCTACCACCAGCCAGATCGCCACTCCGGCCGGCGTGGTTGACGGGCTCGGCGCGAGAACCAGCGAACCCAGGAAGTGTGTTGCCGCTGGACCGGCGGCGGCCACGCTCGTGATGTCGGCCCAGAGTTGCCGCAGGTTGGCGCGTTCCCAGCTGTAGGGGCGTTGATACAACGGGACGACGTACTGACACTGACCCTGGAGGAGTTCACCCAGAGTAGTTTCGTTCGCCTTCACTGCTGCTCTCCGCCCTGCCTGGGTAGCCGAATCCGAACCGTTTTGCCACTTACCGGTGGAAAAGACTATCGGAGGCGGCGGATCCGCCCACCGGGTCCGTGCCCGGCCGTCGCCGCGGGCCGGTATGACAAACTGGCGGCAGCGGACGAGTCCCCATACCCCACCTCAGCGCGGTGCCTGTTCCCCTTGTGGCGCGCCCGATCCCGGCCGGGTCCGGCGAGGACCGGCCAGGTGCGCCACGGCGTGCCGAGCGGTGTTGATCGGCCCCGGACCGATCCGGTTGAGGATGGTCCGGTCGAGGCATGACCGGGACGGGACCGGTTCGGCGTGCTGGAGGGGGGTGGCATGGCAGCGGGTTCTGGAAGTCCCGGMGTGWCCGGAGGCAATGGCACCGTCAACGTTCATGGTGCCCTCGATGGGCATGGCACCGTCAACGTTCATGGTGCCMTCAGCGGGCATGGYGCTGTCAACGGTCAGGGCGGCTCGGGAGGTTCGGGCGCCTTCGGTGGTCTCGGTGGTTCGGGTGGTTCCGACTCGTCGGGTCACGTCATTGTCTGCGGGCTGAGCAACCTGGGGCTCCGGCTGGCCGAACAGCTCCGGGCGTCGGGTGTGACGGTGGTGGCCATCGACGATCGGGTCGCCCCCGCCACCCGGCGCAGGGTGGAGCGGTGGGGCGTGCGGGTCCTGGTGGAGAGTACCCGTGGCGCCGGGGCGCTGCGCGAGGCCGGCATCGCCGCGGCGCTCGCGGTCGTGTCCTGTCACGAGACGGACCTCGACAACCTGGGCACGGCGCTGGTCGCGGCCGAGACGGCCCCCGGTGTCCGGCTCGTCGTGGCCATCAGTAACCGCCAGCTCGGCGACCAGCTCGCGGACGCGCTCAGCCAGGTCCGGGTGCTGAACCGGGCCGAGCTCGCGGGGCCGAGCTTCGTCGAGGCGTGCCTCCGCTCGGACGTGACGCACGCCTTCCCGATGGACGAACGGTCCGATGCCGAGGTCTTCGCGGTGATCGAGGAGTCGATCATAGGCCGGCATGCCTTCCGGGCCCGCTATGGCGATCTGACCCCGATCTCGCTGCGCCGCGCGGGGGAGCGCCTCCCCGAGCTCTGCCCGCCCCGCGACGTCTCGCTGCGCCCCGGCGACCGGCTGACGCTCCTCGGGCGGCTGTCGGAGTTCCACGAGCGGGGCATGACGGTCGCGGGCCTGCACGACGCGCGGCTGTTCGCCGCGCTGGCCGGCGGCTCGGCCGAGCATGGCGATCCCGGCGATCCCCGCGAGCCCGGAGGGGTCCGGGGGGTCTGGCGGGCCACGGTGGCCAGGTTCCGGGAGATCGTCTCGATGATCCGTGGGGAGCTCGACCCCCCCTTCCGGTTCGCACTCGCCGCCGTAGTAACGATCATGATGGTCGGTACGGTCGTGCTGTGGTTGACCTACGCCAACCACAACGAGGCCGCACCCGCCGAGTTCGGCCCGCTGGACGCGCTTTACCTCACGGTCGCGACGATGGCCACGGTCGGCTACGGCGACTTCAACTTCGGCGCCGCCGACGAGTGGCTACAGGTGTTTGGCATCGGACTGATGCTGCTCGGCGCCCTGTCGATCGCCGTCGTCTATGCGTTCATTACCAACATCATCATCAGCCGTCGGTTGGAGCGGGTGATGGGACGCGGGCGGGCCGGGGCGGTGCGTGGCCACGTCATTCTATGCGGGCTCGGCTCGGTGGGGGTCGCCACGATGAACGGCCTGGTGCGCGCGGGCCGGCATGTGGTGGTGATCGAGCGTGACGAGAACAACCGGTACCTGCCCGTCGCCCGTGAACGTGGGGTGCCCGTGATCATCGGGGACGCCACCGTCCGCTCGACGCTGCTGGAGGCCGGCCTCGCCCATGCCGCCACGATCGCGGTGCTCACCAGCGACGACGTCGCGAACCTGGAGGCCGTGCTGTCGGCCCGGGAAGCGCACGAGGAGTTGCGGGGGGCGTGGGCGGCCCGCCGCCCCGCCCGGCGGGCCGCCCGGCGGGGCGGCGGGTGGTCCCGCGGCCGGATGCGGGAGTCCGACCCGGACACGCACCACCCCGACCTGCGAGTAGTGCTGCGGATCTTCGACACCACGATGGCCGACGAGGTCGAGCGGCGCTTCGGCATCCATACGGCACGCAGCGCGTCCGCCCTGGCCACGCCGTATTTCGTCGGCGCGGCGCTCGGTTACGACGTCATCAGTACCTTCTACGTGCAGCGCACGCCGTTCCTGGTGGCCAGGATGACCATCCACGCCGGCGGCGGGCTGGTCGGCCCGACCCTGCGGGAGCTGTCCACCGGGACCCGGGTGCTCGCCGTGATCACCGCGGCCGCGAACGCGGACACCGGCGGAGACGTGAATCTGGACAGCGGCGTGAATCTGGACAGCGGCGCGGACACCGACGGCGGCGTGGAGCGGGACGGCCAGGGGGCTCCCGGTGGCGGGCCGGACTACCGGCCGGGACGCCACACCCGGCTCCGGCCCGGGGACGAGCTGTTCGTGGTGGGACCGGTGAACCGGATCGTCGACATGGTGCGGCGCAACCAGCAGGTCGACATCACCACGGCGGGAACTGCGTAACACCATCACCGTGACGGTGCGCTACCTGGACGAGTGGCCGCGCGRCACACAGTCATGCCCGGACCACAAAACCATGTGAATATTTACCGCCTATTTGGATGAAAGGGAACAAGTGGACATCTACCTGGAGGGGATGAACCGCCTCACGGTCGATAGTCCGCAGCCGTCCGTCACGCCCGAGCCGCTCGGCCGGATCATCAACGACCTGGGCCTGTGACCGGCTCGGTAGAGAGCCGCCTCGTTTCCCTATGACCCGGAACTTTCGGTAATTCTGGACGCGGTTCGTGAACCAGCCTTCGGGTAGCCGTCGTCTGCGGTATGAATGCCTTAGCCCCACAGTCGCCCGGGGGCGAGCCCGGGTCTCTGCTCGTCACCTGTATGTCCCCAACATGCACAGGACGGAGAGCTGAAGCGGATGGTCTCGGCGCTGGTCGTGATCTCTCTCGTATTGACCGGGCTGGTGGCGGGCACGTTGACGGTCGGCCTGGTCGCCGTACGGCCCGCGATGCATTCACTGCCGCCCACTCCCTACGTAATGGTCAAGCAGGCGTTCGACATCAGCTACCCGCGGATGATGAAGCTGCTGCAGATTACAAATCTGATCGCTACGATCGCCCTGGCGGTCGCGGCCGGCGTCACCGGTGCGACGGCCTGCGCGGTGCTGGCCGGCATCGTGGCGGCCTGCGTCCTCACCAACATCCTGGTCACCGTGCGCGGCGACCTTCCGATCAACAACGCCATGGCCACCTGGCAGCCGGAGTCTCCGCCGGCCGACTGGCGCGAGCAGCGGGCGCGCTGGGACTTCTTCAACAGCATCCGCACGACCGCCGCGGTGATCGCGCTGGTTCTGCTGGCCCTGGCCGCGACCACCCAGTACTAACGCGGCTTCGCCCGCCCAGGCCTTCCAGCGGAAGCYACCGGCTTTGAACTTCGGCGAATTCAGCAAGGTTAAGGTCATCTCTTATCGTCCAGTACACGTCCAGTACACGTCCAGTACAGGAGTATCGATCTCCGTAAGAGGCGGAGAATGTCGGGGGCAGCAGCTCGTCCGGTCAGCGCATTGGTTGCTCGATGACCAAGGAGAAGTGTCGTTTTACTGGTCGGCGGGGGACCAGTCCTCGGTGAGGGTCTCCATCTGGGCGAGGACGAGGTCGATCGCCGCCTTCGGGTAGCTCCAGCGGGATGTGTGCCGGTTCAGAGCAGCGCGTGCTCGGCGGTCGCCAGGAGCCGGGCCGCGACCTCGTCGACCGACAGCCGGCGGCCGGTGTAGAGCAGGTCGAACGCGTCGAAGCTGGTAAGCAGCCAGAGGACGTCGACCGCGGCGGCCACCGGCACGCGCAGGAGGCCGTGGGCGGCCAGGCGTTCGGCGAGATGTTCCATCCCGCCGAGACGGTCCTGCTCGGCCCGTTGCAGCGCGCCATCGAGCGCCTGTTCCATCGAGCGCAGGGCCCACAGGGCGTCGCGCTGCCCGGCGTACACCCGCACGCTTGCGGTGATCCCGCCGCGCAGGTGAACGAGTGGGTCCGGATCCTGCACGGCCCGCACCAGGTCCGCGAAACCGCCCCRGTCGAGCACGTCCTGGGTGAGGGCATCGAACAGCCCCGCTCGGGAGCCGAACACCAGGTAGACCGTCGACCGGGCCACGCCCGCCTGCCGCGCGACCGCCTCCACGCTCGCGAGCCGGGGCAGCTGTTCGTACATCGCGTCGAGGATCCGGCGGCGGGTCTGGTCCGCACCAGCCGTGCGCAGCCGTTGCTCGTAGCGACGGGGAGACATGACTGCACCCTACGTGCGATGGACAGGCTGTCTTCGAGACGAAGACAAGCCGTCTGTCAACCGTGGTGAACCGGACGGTCGGGGCTGCCCGGTGGGAAGCGAGAATCACGGTGGGGAGCGGCTGCTTCGAACAAGTTCGAACAAGAGGGATGGCGAACAAGAACAAGAGGGATGGCGAACAAGAGGGATGGCGACAGTTAGCGGAACCGCGACGAGCACCCCGTCACGGTGCGGTTCCCGTCACCGGGCGCCCGTGCCGCTCCGGCCGAGGACGAGGTCGATCCACTCGGCCACGTGGCGTGCTATGACAGCGGGTTCCTTCATCCAGTCGAAGTGACCGAGGTGGGTGGATCCACTCGTGCGGTCCAGGTGGACGCGATGGACCTCCGAGCCCGTCAACCGCCTGGTGAAATAGTCGACCGCCCGGCGCGGCGCGAGATGGTCGGCGTCCAGGGAGATGGCCAGTACCGGCAGGGTCACCGCGCCGAGAAGACCGAGGAGGTCGGGCTCCGACCTGGCCAGCCGGTAACGGCCGGTGCGGGCACTTCTGGCCCAGTCCAGCATCAGCGCCCTGGGCTGCCGCCCGCCGAAGCCGAACCGGTGCCCGGGCCAGTAGYCCAGCAGCTGCGACACCCCCGCGACGAACGTGGAACCGCCCAGGACCCACGCTGAACGAAGGGGCCTGAAGACGCGCCAGTACGAGGTGCCCGCGCCGATGACGGCCAGGCCGCTCAGCCCGCCGCTGTCGGGGGCCTCCCGCGCGGCACGCAGGATCGAGAGTTGTCCGCCGAGACTGTGACCCACGACGAACAGCGGCGCCCCGGGGAATCGTTCCCGCGTCGCCGCCGTGATCGTCGGCAGGTCGTCCTCGACGCCCTCCTGGTAGCTGCCCCGGCTGCCGGCCGAGCGCCGGAGCGCCGCGGCTCCGTGGTGATGCCAGCGCAGATCGGTTGTCACGACCGAGTACCCCAGCGACCGCAGTGCCTCGGCGAAGGGGGTGTAGTACTTTGTCCGAACCCCCATCGCCGGAAGCAGGAGAATCACCGGCGCGGACTCGTCGGCCTGCGGAAGAACACGCAGGCCGAATCGCGTCCCGGCAGTGGTGGCGACCTCGAGTTCCGTCTCGCTTTCCGCCGCGGGTTCGGTCTCACCGGCGGCCGCCGACGGGGGAGGAACAAGAGCATCTGCGGACACGTGCCGCTCCTTCCATCCGGATCGCCGATCGTCTGATCGGTATTTCCGACAGCGGGTCCGATAAAGGTTGGTGAGCGCAGCCGGAAAGCCGGGCATGATGGTGAGCGTAGTAACGTCTGTGGACTTCTTCCAGTGAAGTCGCGGAGGACGCCCGGGCCGGGATGCCCGGCCCGGGCGAGGGAGAGCCGTGGTTACGGGCTTTACCTGCGGGCAGGGCCCTCCTGCTGCCGGCGGCGCCTTGCCTGCAGGTATCTTTCCTGCAGGTGTCTTGTCAGGAGGCGTCGAACCAGGCGCGGTAGTCGAACTCCGCCTTGGCGACGAGGGCRCCGGCGTCGTCGTAGAGCAGCGAGCCCCCGCGGATCTCGAAGCGTTCTTCGGCGGTCCGCTCCGCTGCCGGGTGCGCCACCTCGATGTCCAC
The DNA here is from genome assembly GCF_001983015.1 of Frankia sp. CcI156. NCBI lineage: Bacteria > Bacillati > Actinomycetota > Actinomycetes > Frankiales > Frankiaceae > Frankia > Frankia sp. CcI156. The sequence continues at coordinate 6,993 of NZ_MOMD01000052.1, read as the reverse complement.
TGAACCGTGGGCCCGGATCCGACCGACCGCCGGCCGCAGGTACATGATCCGGCAGTCGCGCAGCACGAAGCTGCGGAGGCTGAAGATCCTCGGTGCCAGGGCGCCCGAGAACGCCGCGGCTCCGGAGACCTCGGCGGCGAGGAACTGCGCCGCCGCATGCACGGTGCCCATGTGGTTCTGGAGGTCGGGTCGGTTGGGGAGCTCCGCCACGCCGCCGTCCCGGCGCAGCTCGACGACCCGCACCCCGGTCAGGTTGCAGAATGGCACCATCGTGTCGATGACGGAACGGAGTTGTTCGAGATTTGGTGGCGCGTCACCGTTCGCCTGAAAGTGCGCCTCGCGAACCATCTCCAGTGGGGATCGTATCTCCGACTGAGCAGACATGTTACTGAGCATCCGCTGGAAAGGTTTCTTCGGGATGAATTCGAGGCGACTTTACGAACCCTTTGCCATTGGTGATTCCTATCGTGCGATTACATCACCTTGTGACGCCTTGCAGGTATATAGGGGAGCCTAGGAGGATGCCCAGGAGGATAACGACAACACATCCGCCGGGGACCCGTCGTGCCAGTGTAACGATCGGTTGACCGGCATACTTCAGGGAGTCTCCGACCATGTACGACGTGATTGTCGTGGGAGCGCGCTGCGCCGGCTCACCTGTGGCGATGTTGCTTGCCCGGCGCGGTCACYGGGTGCTGCTCGTCGACCGCGTGTCCTTTCCCAGCGACACGATCTCCACCCACTATCTTCAGCAGGCCGCACTGCTCCGTCTGCGGGAGTGGGGGCTGCTCGACGCACTCACGGCGACCAACTGCCGGCCGATCACCGACATGACGGTGTCCCACCTCGGTGTGGTCATCCGCGGGTTCGCCGATCCGGTCGACGGGCTGGCGTTCTCGATGGCGCCGCGCCGCATCGTGCTGGACAAGCTCCTGCTCGACGGCGCGGTCGCGGCGGGTGTCGAAGTCCGGGAGGGCTTCTCGGTCCGAGATCTGATCCGTCACGACGACGGCACGGTCGCGGGGATCGTGGGCCGGGACGCCACGGGAGCCGTCGTCGAGGAGCGGGCCACTCTCGTCGTGGGCGCCGACGGCCGCAACTCCGTCGTGGCCGACCTGGTGGGAGCCGACTTCTACAAGGTCGTGCCGGCGGCCAGCTTCATCTACTACTCCTATTTCAGTGGGCTGGACTGGCAGTTCCACAGCCGGTTCGGTGACCACGAGCAGTGCGCCGGCTGGCCCACCCATGACGGGCTCACCCTCGTCACCGCGATGCGCAACCTCGAGGATTTCGAGGAGTTCCGCGCCGATATCGACGGGAGCCTGCGCCGGACCTTCCGCAGCGTCGCGCCCGAGCTCGCCGAGGATCTYGACAGCCATGGCGTCCAGGAGGACCGTTACTACGGAATCCGTTATCCGGACAACTACTACCGCACGTCCTATGGTCCGGGTTGGGCGCTGACCGGAGACGCTGGTTACCACAAGGACCCGGTGACCGGTCTGGGCATCACCGACGCCTTCCGCTGCGCGGACCTGTTGACCGAGCACGTGGACCAGGCGCTGCGTGGCGACCGGCCCATGGACGAGGCCCTCGCCGAGTATCAGCGGTTGCGCGACGAGGAATCGGCCGGTGCGTTCAATTTCACCACGACGCTGGGCGAGCTGAACTTCCCGCCGCACCTCGTGGCGCTGTGGCGGGCCTTGCCGAACAACGAGACGGCGCGGGCGCAGTTCTTCGGAATGATCGCGGGTGTCGTGCCGTCGTCGGTCTTTCTCGCGCCGGAGAACGTCGAGTCCATCATGTTGGCCGCGGCGGCCGTGTAATGGACAGTCGACCGATCATCGGCGGTCCGACGCCGTCGCCGATGCTCACCGTGGTCGGCGACAGCTTCGCCGAGGGCCGCGGTGACCCGGCTCCCGACGGCGCCTGGATCGGCTGGGCGCCCAGAATGGCCGCGGCTCTGGGTATTCCGCGCAGTCGCGTTCTCAACCTGGGGCGGAACGGCGCGACGACGCAGGATGTCATCGACACGCAGCTCGACGTCGCCGCCTCCGCCCCGGCGGCCCTCGTCGGGATCGCCGCGGGCAGCAACGACCTGCTCGCGGACTACTCGCAGGACAGGTTCGAAAAAAACTTCACCCACCTAGTCGCGACTCTCGCGGTCCCGGGAACCACCGCGTTCACCTTCACCTTTCCGGACCTCACCACCAGGCTCTCGGCGCCGCCGGCGATCCTGGACGTACTCCGCTCCAGGATCGAGCGGGCGAACGACCATGTCCGCTCGACCGCGGCGAACCACGGAATTCTCCTCGTCGATTTCGATCACGTCGACCGCGCCCACGACTCTCAACTGTGGAATCCCGGGGACTATCATCCCAACGCGGCCGGATACGAATTCGTCGCCAGTCTCCTTGCGGATCTGGTGCGCGAAGTCCTGTCGCGCCCGRCTCCCCGGATTCCGGTTCCGGTTCCATCCTGACCCTGTTCGGTTGACCGGCCTCTCGACGTATTCTGACCCGACGTCGAGTGGATCGGGAGTGAAGCATCTCACGACGCACCGTCGCGGCGATTGCCTCGGCCGATCGAGTGTTCGGCAGGTTGTTCTTGCGGAACAACAGGACGTCGATGACACTGGTTCCAGGATGCCCGCGCGGATCGGATACGAGTAAACTGTCGCCAGGCCTCGCGGTTCGCTGTCACGGCCACGAAGACCTGCGGCAGTGCTTCGGAACAACGTTGTTCCGGGACAACGTTGTTCCGGAACAACCCGCCGGCCGTCTGGCTCTCCGGCGGACCGGCCGGTCCGCTCCGGTGAACCGGTTCCCAATACCTCACACCTGAATACCTCCGCCGGATACATCACGCCCGACATATCAGGGCACCACGCCCGACATATCAGGGTCCCGCCGCACGCGGTGGTGACCTGCCGGCCAGTAAAGGGGAGAAGCACGTGGACGAGTCCGACCGCCCTGACGACCGACGACTCGCGAACAACCCGATCGCGATCGTCGGGCTCGCCGGACTGTTCCCGATGGCGCGCGACGTGCGGGAGTACTGKAGCAACGTCATCGACGCCGTCGACTGCGTCACCGAGGTGCCGTCGACGCACTGGCGCCCGGAGGACTACTACGACCCGGATGCGACGGTGCCCGACCGTACCTACGCGCGCCGGGGCGGCTTCCTCCCCGAGGTCGCGTTCAGCCCGGTGGAGTTCGGCTTTCCGCCCAACCTGCTGGACRTGACCGCGGTCGTGCAGCTGCTCAGTCTGATCGTCGCGCGGGATGTGCTCGTCGACGCGGGCGCACCGGGATCGGCGTGGTACGACTCCGAGCGCACCGGGGWCATCCTGGGCATGGCCGGCCCCACCACGATGGCCCACCCGCTGGCGGCCCGGCTGGAGACGCCGGTCCTGCGCGAGGTCGTGCGCGCCGCGGGACTCGACGAGGCCGAAACCGCCGCGGTCTCGGAGGCCTTCTCGCTCGCGTTCCCGCCGTGGGAGGAGAACTCGTTCCCCGGGCTGCTCGGCAACGTCGTCTCCGGCCGGATCACCAACCGGCTCGACCTCGGAGGCACGAACTACACGGTCGACTCCGCGTGCGCGAGTGGGCTCACGGCCGTCCGCGGGGCCATCGCCGAACTCATCGACCACCGTGCCGATCTCATGATCACCGGTGGTTGTGACACCGAGAACTCGATCTTCAGTTACATGTGCTTCTCGAAGACGCAGGCGCTGTCCAAGTCCGACCGCATCCAGCCGTTCGCCGCCGGCGCCGACGGCACCCTGGTCGGCGAGGGCATCGGGATGCTGGSGCTCAAGCGGCTGGCCGACGCCGAGCGCGACGGGGACCGGATCTACGCGGTCATCCGGGGTCTCGGGTCGTCCAGCGACGGTCGGTTCAAGAGCGTCTACGCGCCGCGCGCGGAGGGCCAGGTCCGCGCGCTGCGCCGGGCCTACGCGGACGCCGGGGTGAGCCCGGCGTCCGTCGAGCTGTTCGAGGCGCACGCCACCGGTACCGCCGTCGGTGACGCCACCGAGCTGTCCGCGCTCGGGGCCGTCCTGGCCGAGGCCGGGGCACGCCCGGGCCGGGCGGCGATCGGCAGTGTGAAGTCGCAGATCGGGCACACCAAGGGCGCTGCCGGCGCGGCCAGCCTGATCAAGCTGTCGCTGTCGCTGTACAACCGGGTGCTGCCGCCCACGATCAACGTCCGCGAACCGAATCCGGCGCTCGCCCAGGAGGGCTCGCCCTTCTACCTCAGCACCCGCACCCGGCCCTGGGTGCTCGACCCGGACGTGGGGCGGCGCCGGGCGGCCGCCTCCGCCATGGGGTTCGGCGGTACCAACTTCCACGTCGTCCTGGAGGAGACCCCCGACACGGCACGCCCGGACGCCGATAAGCGTGCCGCCCGGGCGACGCACCGTGCCGTCCGCGCCCACCTGTGGCATGCCGCGACGCCCGCGGAGCTCCTCGACCTGGTGCGCGGACAGGCCGAACCGAACGGTGACACGGGCATCCCGGGCAGCGCCGCGCGGGTCGGGTTCGTCGCGCGCACCGGCGCCGAGGCGGAGCGCCTGCGCGCGATCGCGATCGAGCAGCTCGCGGCGCGAGCCGACGCCGCCGAATGGTCGCATCCCGCCGGGGTGCACTACCGCCGGCAGGCGGCCGAGCAGCCCCGCGTCGGCGTCGTCTTCGCCGGCCAGGGCAGCCAGTACGTCGACATGGGGCTCACCGCCGCCGTCGAGATCCCGCCGGTGCGGGAGGCCTTCGACGCGGCGAACGCCACCTTCGCCGGGGCCGAGCTCACGCTCGCCCGTGCGGTGTTCCCGCCGCCGAGCTTCGATCCGGGCGACCGTGCCGACCACGAGATGAACCTGACGCGCACCGAGTACGCGCAGCCCGCGATCGGTGCGCTCTCCGTCGGCCAGTTCCGGTTCCTGCGGGAGCTGGGACTGCGCCCGGTGAGCCTGCTCGGCCACAGCTTCGGGGAGCTGACCGCCCTGTGGGCCGCCGGTTCCCTCGCCGACGCCGACTTCTTCCGGCTCGCCCGGCGTCGCGGCCAGGCCATGGCCCCGCCGGACGAACCCGGCTTCGACCCCGGCACCATGGCCGCCGTCCGCGCCGACCGCGACGCGGTCGCCGAGCTGCTGACCGCGCACCCGGACGTGGTCGTGTGTAACCACAACGCCCCCGACCAGGTCGTCGTTGGTGGTCCGACGCCCGCCGTCGAGGAGTTCGTCACCGCCGCCACCGCGAACGGGCTCGACGCCCGGCGCATCTCCGTGGCCGCGGCGTTCCACACCTCGCTCGTCGGGCACGCGGTGGACGACTTCGCCGCCGCGGTGGACGTCACCGAAATCGGATCGCCGGCCGTGCCGGTGCACGCCAACACCGCCGGCGCCCGGTACGGCGACGACCCCGCCGAGAACCGCCGGGTCCTCACCCGGCAGCTGGGCAACCCCGTCGAGTTCGTCGCCGGGCTGCAGGCCCTGCACGCGGACGGCGCGACGGTGGTTGTCGAGATCGGGCCGAGCCAGGTGCTGACCGGTCTGGTCCGGCGCACCCTCGGCGACGATGTCGTGGCGATCCCCACCGACGCCGGTCGCGACGGCGACGGCGCGGTGGCTCTGATGACCGCGGCCGTGCGCCTCGCGGTGCTCGGCGTCGAGCTCAGCGGGCTCAACCGCTATACGGCCCCGCTGCCGCAGCAGGTGCAGCCGACCGGGATGACGGTTGCGCTGACCGGGGCGGACTACGTCTCGGAGCCTCGCCGTCGCGCCTACGCCGACGCGCTGGTCACGCTCGCGGCCGCCGCGGCCGTCCGGCCGCGGGAGTCGGCCGCCGCGGCGCTCGAAAACGTCCCGACCGCCACCGAGCGGCGCGTCCCCGAAGCGGCACCGGCGCCCACCCGGCCAGTACCCACCCAGCCGGCACCGGCGCCCACCCGGCCAGTACCCACCCAGCCGGCACCGGCGCCCACCCGGCCAGTACCCACCCAGCCGGCACCGGCGCCCACCCGGGCGGTACCCGTCCCGACGGCCATCGCTCCGGTAGCGCCTGCTCCGGCGGCAGCCACCCTGGCGGCCCCGGCCCCGAGCGCCGGTGAGGTCGCCGGCATCAGCGAGGTCGCCCGCGACCATCTGGCCCTGCACTCCCAGTTCCTCGACACCCAGCTCCGGGTCGCCGAGGGCCTCGTGCAGGTCCTTCGCGCGGCCCCCGCGGACAATGGGGCGGGTCAGGAGATCCGGGCCGCTGCCGACGCTGTGACCCGGCAGAGCCTGGCCGTGGGTGAGGCCCATATCCGGGTCAACGAGATCCTGGCGTCCCTGACCGACCTGGAGTACGGCAACGGCGTCGGCGGCCAGGGCAACGGCGTCGGCGGCCACGGCGTCGGCGGCCACGGCGCCGGCGGGCTCGCGGCCGGCGGGGCGCCGGGCGGCGCGCTCACCACCGGTACGGAACCGACGGACCTGTACGGACGGGGAACGGCGGGCGATCTGCGTACGCCGGGAATCCCGGCGCCCGGGCTGCCGGCCGTCCCGCTTCCGATCCCCAGCACCGGGAACAGTAACGGGCGTCCGGCGGGTGCGATCGCGGCTGCCCCGCCCGTGCCTCCGGTGACCGTCCCATCCGTCCCATCCGTCCCATCCGTGCCTCCGGTGACCGTCCCATCCGCGGCCCCGGCGACCGTGGGGTCGCAGCCGGCCACCGCTGGGATTGCCCAGCCGGCGACGGCCGAGCCGCCGGCGGGCGTCGACGTGTCGGTTATTGAGTCGGCGGTGGCGGAGGTGGTGGCGGAGAAGACGGGTTATCCGGTGGATGTGCTGGAGCCGTCGATGGCGTTGGAGTCGGATCTGGGGGTTGATTCGATTAAGCGGGTGCAGATTCTGGGGTCGTTGCAGGAGCGGTTCCCGGGTGTTCCTGCGGTGGGTCCGGAGCGGGCGGCGGAGATGCGGACGCTGGCGGATGTGGCCTCGTTCCTGCGTGATGGCCTGGG